>DASXUA010000326.1:0-2418 GCA_036505095.1 Phycisphaerae bacterium | reverse complement strand
TCGCTGGCACTGCTCGGAGGTTTCACTTGGAATCCAAAGTAGAGCAGCAAGGCGGCCGCGATAAAGGCCCAGAAAGCGCTGTTGCGGATCTGCCTGACAGTGTCGGGGGCCAGCGTGTTGTCCTCAGGCGGCTGGCTTGCGATAGCCATTATCGGCTCCGTTGTTGCGGCGCACGGGCTGGAAGCCCGCGCCACGACCTGAACCCTGAACCCCGAACCCTGAACCCTTGCTCATGGCATCACGAATGTATGCTGCGGATGCCGCACGGTCAGCACCGGACACGGGGACTTGCGTACCAGCTTCTCGGCCGTGCTGCCCAGCAGCACGTGCGACAATCCACCGCGCCCGTGCGTGGCGATGACGATCAGGTCGATGGTGTTCTCGCGCGCGTAACTGATGATCTCCGCGAAGGGCCGGCCCATGATCACCGCCGTGACCGGCGGGAATTTCAAGCCGAGCAGATGCTCGTCGGCGAAGCGCTTCATCTGGCCCTCGGCCATGCTCATCAGGTCCTCGACGGCCGGACCGATTGGCGTGCTCTCTGGGCCGAGAGCGGTCCAGTATTGCCCGGCCTCGTCTACCACGTGCACGCAGTAGAGCTGCGCGTCGAAGATCGATGCGAACTCGCGCGCGTAGGACAGCGCCAGCAGCGACAGCTCCGAGAAATCCGTGGGGTAAAGGATTTTGGCGATTCTGATAGCCATCGGTAGCCAAACTCCGGACGGCAGCGTCGAGCGGAAGCCGAACTGCAGCAGGCTACCGACAACCGGCGTGAGCGTCAAACACAGCCTGTAGGAGCGGTCTCTGACCGCGACGAGTGGTGCCCGCCTAGCAGAGGTTGGCATGTCTTGCTGATCGCGTCGCCTATGACGGGCCTATCGGGGTCAGCGACCCCTCCTACCGGTTGCTTGACGCGCTAAGCTGCGGGTCTATCATCGGCGCATGATCGCGCTGCCGGTTCTTGCGCCGCCGAAAACGTCGCGTCGGCTGCCGGCATGGTTGAAGCGGCCGCTGCCGGGCGGGGACACGTTTGCGCGCACGCGGCGGATCGTGGCCGAAAGCGGTGTGGCCACGGTCTGCCAGGAAGCCCGCTGCCCGAACCTGACCGAATGCTGGTCGAAGCGGCACGCCACCTTCATGATCCTGGGCGACAAGTGCACGCGGCGCTGCCATTACTGCGCCGTCGAGACGGCCCGGCCGGCGGCGCCTTCCGCGGATGAAACGCAGCGTTTGGCGCAAGCGGTTTACGAGTTGGGCCTGGCGCACGTCGTCATCACGGCCGTCGCACGTGACGATTTGAAGGACGAGGGCGCGACGCACTTCGCACGCTGCGTCGAGGAGATTCACGCGCGCTGCCCCAGCACAACGATCGAGGTGCTGCCGGCCGATTTTCATGCGCGGCGCGAGCTGGTCGCGCGACTCTGCGCGGCCGGTCCCGACATCTACAACCACAATCTGGAGATGGTCGAGCGGCTCACGCCGCTGATCCGTCCGCAGGGTAAGTATCGCCGTTCGCTGGAGGTGCTGCGGCTGGTGAAGGAAATCGCGCCGCAGGTCATGACCAAGAGCGGCGTGATGGCGGGGCTGGGCGAGACGCGCGAAGAATTGTTGCAGGCTTTCGCTGATTTGCGCGCCGTCGATTGTGACGTCCTGACGGTCGGCCAGTATCTGCGTCCGTCGGCGCAGCATGCGCCGGTGATCCGATACTATGAGCCGGCGGAATTCGATGAGCTGGCCGCAGCCGCGCGCGAAATGGGCTTCGTCAGCGTCGCGGCCGGGCCGTTCGTCCGCAGCAGCTACAACGCCGAGGAAGTATTTGCCGAGTCGCGGAATAGATTGAAAGTCGCACGCGCCACACGTTTAGCCGCCAGCCCGTAGGGCTGCGCTGCGAGCGGCTTCGGCGCGCGCAGCGCGGGCCTGTTGGCCCCGCGGCTAAACGTGCGCACCTGGACCATCGCGAGGTCAACTGATTGTGCCGCCGACGCTCACCGACAAACTTCCTGGCAAATTCATCGTCTTCGATGGACCCGACGGCTCCGGCAAGAGCACGCAGCGCGCCAGACTCGCCGATGCCCTGCAAGCGGAGGGGCTGACGGTTGTGCAGACGAAGGACCCCGGCGGCACCGTGATCGGCGACCGCATCCGCCACGTGCTGCTCGACTATGATCTGTCGGACATGGATGTGCGCTGCGAGACATTTCTGTTCATGGCCTCGCGCGCGCAGCTCGTGGGCGAAGTGGTCGAGCCAGCGCTGAAGGCCGGCCAGGTCGTTCTGTGTGACCGGTTCATCTCGTCGACCTGTGCGTATCAGGGCGCGGCGGGCTATGACATCCCGCGCGTAATCGAGGTCGGCCGCTATGCTGTCGGCGACACCTGGCCCGACCTGACCCTCATTCTCGATTTGCCGGTGGAGGAAGG
>DASXUA010000325.1:0-9613 GCA_036505095.1 Phycisphaerae bacterium | reverse complement strand
GGAGGCGTCAGCGCCTCTTTCCCGGCGAGCGCTGTGTACGCCCTGATCGGCTACAACGGCGAACTCATCGCCGGCGGCTACTTCAATACTGCTGGCGGGACGACGGCCGTTCGGATCGCTCGCTGGAACGGTTCGAGCTGGTGGTCGCTCGGCAGCGGGATGAATACCAACTTCGGCTGGGTAAGCGCGCTCGCTGTTTACAATGGAGAGCTGATCGCGGGCGGGAATTTCACAATGGCTGGTGACAACGTCTCGCTCTACTGGGCGCGCTGGAATTGCGAATACCCAGCACCGGCACTCATCGATATCGCTGCGGCCGATCCGCCGAATACGAATCCATATGACCCGGCATTGAAATTCCGAGACGTATTGCAGGACACAACGACAATTTTGGAAACGCAGGGCATCGGCGTGTTCGGCACGCCGAGCGAGGGTCCTTACGATTATGCCACCATTAGCGTCACGTTCAGTGGCGCGCCTTCGCCTGCGCCGACTCCTGCCAACATCGGCCGAAGCTGCACGGACCTTGCCGGCAACGGGCAAAGCGATTGTCCCGTTATCACAGGTGTGACGGGTGGGGGTTCGGGGCCATACTATCTGACACTCAGCAGCCCGCCGCCGGTGCGCGAGTGTATCACGTTCACCTTCGCGGGCACCAATCAGGGGCAGAAGCTGCAATATCAGGTCTTGCCCGGCGACACGAATCTGGATGGGATCGTCAGCACGCAGGATCTGTTGTTCCTCGTGCAGCGGATCAGCGATGGCACGGCCAACCTGCCGGAGAACTTCGCGCGCTTCAATATCAACCGCAGCCAGGAAACCGGCGGCAATCACGTGAACACGCAGGACCTGCTGCGGCTCGTGCAGTTGCTCAACGGCACAAACGCCACGCAAGCCTTCAACGGCGCGACCGTGGCCGATTGCCCGTAGTCTGGAGCGTGGGCTGGACGCTCGCTGATACGTCGCGGATCGGAACGACCGCTGATCGTGGCGCGCCGCCGACGCCGCCCACAAGGGGCGACGCTACATCGTGAACCCTGAACCCTGAATCTAACGATCGACTTCGCCCATGACCACGTCGATCGAGCCGACGATGGCGGCTACGTCGGCCAAGAGGCAGTTCTTCACGACGTGGCTGGTGATGGAGAGGTTGCAGAAACTCGGGCCGCGGGCTTTGACGCGCGCGGGGATGGCCGAGCCGTCGCCCTGCACGTAGAAGCCGAGTTGGCCGCGCGGGTTCTCGGTCTCGAAATAGACCTCGCCCACCGGCAGCTTGAGGTTCTTGACCTTGGCCGCGATGTAGTCGCCGGCCGGCAGGTTCGCCAGTGCTTGCCGCACGATCCGCACCGACTGCGTCATCTCCAGGATGCGCACGTAATAGCGCGACCAATTGTCGCCTAGCACCACCGCGCGCGGGATTTCATCCGTGCCGCCGGGGACGCCGATCGGAATATCGAAATCGTAATGCTCATAGCCGTCATACGGCCGGCACTTGCGCAGGTCCCAGCGCACGCCGCTGGCGCGTAACAGCGGACCCGTCAGGCCCCAGGCGATCGCGTCCTCGGCCGAGATCACGCCGACGTTGGCGGTGCGCTTCACGAAAATATGGTTGTACGACAGGAGCTGGTTGTAATCGTTGATCTTGGGCTCGAAGTAGTCGAGAAATTCGCGGCAGCGCTCCACCCAGCCCTCGGGCAAATCCTGCGTGGCCCCGCCGATCGTCAGATAGCTGTACGTCAGCCGCGCCCCGCAGGCGGCCTCGAACAGGTCGAGGATCATCTCGCGCTCGCGGAAGGCATAGAGAAACGGCGTGAAGGCCCCCATGTCCAGCCCATACGCCCCCATGCTCACCAGGTGCGACGCGATCCGGTTCATCTCGGCGAAGATCACGCGAATGGCCTGGGCCCGCGGCGGCACCTCGAGGCCGGTAAGCTTCTCGATCGTCAGCGCGTACGCCTGGTTGTTGTTCATCGCGGCCAGATAGTCCATCCGATCGGTGTAGGGAATGAACTGGTAGGGCTGCAAGTTCTCGCCGTGCTTCTCCTTGCAGCGATGCAGATAGCCGATGTGCGGGATGGCTTCGAGCACCAACTCGCCGTCCGTGCGCAGCACGATCCGCAGCACGCCGTGCGTCGACGGATGCTGCGGGCCCATGTTGACCAGCATCTCCTCCGTCCGCACGTCGCCCTGCTCGGCGCGGTCGAGATCCATCAAGACATCGGGTTGAGCTTCCAGAACCACGTCAGCCATTTTCGGTTCACCCTTCGCGGACGCGAGTTACTTTCCAACCGCCAGCGCCCGCAGATTCACTTCCAGTCCGCCCAATGCCGCCGAGCGGTACGTCTCTCCGAACGCAACTTTGCGCTCGACCCAGGTCGGCCGCCCCGCTTCGCGCGTCAGCACGATCATCGCCGGGCGGCGCGGGTCCTTGGAGGGATCGATGATCCAGTATTCAGCGATGCCGCCTGCCGCCCAGTAGGGTACCCGGTTCCGTTCGATATCCTTGCGCCGCCGGCGCTTGGAGATGACCTCCACCAGCACGATGGGGCAGTACAGGGACCAATCATCATTCTTGGCCAACGCCTCTAGCCGCGGGAAATTCCGGTAGGCGCTGACATCCGGACGCGGTCGCGTTACACCGGGCCGGCCGGCGATGACGATCTCGTTATCATGTGCGATCTTGTTGATGATGTTCGGCTCACGGCGGGTAAGGTCCAGTAGCAACTCGTAGGTTAATCCCTGCCAGAAATTGTGCGTTGGGACCGGCATGGGTGACATGTGCACGACTCCGTCAAAGATTTCCGCGACGTATCCCGGCGCATCAATGCAGCGCAGGTACTGCCGCTCGGTAAGCACTCGACCTTCATCGCGCGGGCCGAGAACCAATCCCGCGGAGGCGCTCCGCCGCGTGGCGACAGCGTTTCTGCGATAACTGCGTTCAGTTCTTGATAACATCGCTAGCGCGCCGTGAATGTGGCGCGTCAGTGCTTCGGATTCGTCAGCTCATACTCTGTCGTCGCCGGAATCCCGTGATACTCGATCGGGAAGACATAATCCTTGCGGAGCGGATGCCCCACCCAGTCGTCGGCGCACAGGATGCGGCGCGGATGCATGCCTTCCTCATCGACGACTGAGTCGGGATGGTTGTCGAACACGATGCCCATCAGGTCATAGGCCTCGCGCTCGTGCCAGTCGGCCGCCGGCCAGACGTCGGCCACGCTGGGAATGTGCGGCGCGTCGCGATCGACGATGACGCGCACCGCGAACTCGTGCCGCCACGGCACAAACGGCTGCGATAGCCCGTCGAGCGGCACCGCCAGCAAATCGTAAATCGCCGCAAACTTGTTTTCCGCCAGCAAATCGAGCGACGAAATGCAGCGCAGCATATTGAACCGCAGCCGCGGCTCGTCGCGCAGGAACCGCGCCACCTCCGGCCAGCGCTCGGCCGCCACGACGGCGTGAGGATGGCTGCCCTCCAGCACGGCGGCCGTCACGGCCTCCGCGAACTTGCCTGTCAGGATGTTGCAGATTTCTTCGGGCGACATCACCTGCAGGTTCCCGGCTAACTGCCGTCGAACTCCTCTTTGAACTCGCTCCAAGTGTACGGATGCACGCCCCAAAGCCGGTTGAGCAACTCTGCATCCAAGGCGGTAGTTCGAAGACGAGACCAAATGAAGTCCTGCCGCTGGGATGCCCCCATTTGCTCGAAGTCGTCGCTGACCACGATCGCCCGCAAGAATGGCCTTGTGCTGCGGAACACCTCGATCCGGTGCGGCCGCCCGGGAGACAGCATGGACTCCAGCGCCCGGCGAATCGGCTCCTCCACCTTGGGATCTAAAGCTGCCTGTGCAACCATGCCATCACTCCACCCTGCGGATCCGTCAGCCATACCCGGACGTCAATCGCGGTCCGTTCATCGTAGCGAGCTGTATCGAGATATCGAATATTGCGCTCCCTATCGGTAGGATTCCAAATGCCGTCGAGTTTCTTGAGAGATTGTGGTACACACCCGGCGCTTGCTGAATCCGTTTCCACAGTCCCGAATGTAAAAGCAGCGTTAGAAGGTGGTGCTTCTCGTATACCGCCGGCAGTTCGTCCAGGTCCAGACTCTTGCAAATTTGCGCTTTCAGCAGACACTCGACCCCATAAATCCCAAGGTAGATCGCAGCCGCGTACCGGCCTCCGACGACCAGCGTTTCGAAATCCAATAGCCGTTCGTCGGCCAATCGCTCCAGCAGGTGGCGCGTAATCTCGGCCTTGCTGCCAGTATTCACTCTAGCCCCGCCTAATCCGCCGCGAGCGCCTTCTCCTTCGCGGCCGACAGTGGCTCCTTCGCGCGCGTCTCATGCCGGATCTTGTCCTGCAAGCGCATCAACCCTTCCAACAGCGCCTCCGGCCGCGGCGGGCAGCCGGGCACGTAGACGTCGACCGGCACCACCAGATCGACGCCCTTCACCACGTTGTAACCATGCTTGAAGTACGGTCCGCCGCCGCACGTGCACGCCCCCATGGCCATGACGTACTTCGGCTCCGGCATCTGGTGATACAAGCGCTTCACCCGGCTGGCCATTTTGTAGTTCACCGTTCCGGCCACGATCATCAGGTCCGATTGCCGCGGCGTGGCGCGGAAGGCGCCGGCCCCGAAGCGGTCGATGTCGAAACGCGAGGCCCCCACCGCCATCATTTCGATCGCGCAGCATGCCAGCCCGAACGTCATCGGCCAGATGCTGCTCGTCCGGCCCCAGTTGATGGCCCAATCCAGCGAGGTGACGATCAATCCTTCTTCGAAGCGATTCTCGATCCAACTCATGGCTGCTCTCTCGTCATGTCGCCGTCGGCGCGCTGCGGACGACGCGCACTACAGCCGACCGACGGCTGACACACGCTCGGATGCGGTCACGCTGGGGAGCTCGACCGCCTCAACAGGCGCCTCGGCTTTTTGCCCCGACGCCGCCCGCACCCAATCCAGATATCCATATTTCCACAGATAAAGGAACCCGACCACCACCACGCCGAAGAAGAAGAGCATGTCGTAGAACGCCACCGCTTTCAACTCGGCCCCGGCCGGCGTGGCCGCATCGGCCGATCCAAACGCCACCGCCCACGGCCAAAACAGTGCGATCTCCACGTCGAAAACGATGAACACCAACGCGACGACATAGAAACGCAGATCAAATTGCACCCAACTGTCGCCGATGGTCGGCTCGCCGCACTCATACACCGCCACCTTCTCGGGGTGCGGCAGGTTGGGGCGGACGAAGCGTCCCGTGAATAGAGCCGCAAACGCCATCAGGAACCCGGCAATCACAAACAGCAGGATTCCCAGCACCAGATCGACGTTGGTGGTGCCGCGCGCCAGCCCCGTGGAAGGTAGCGCCTCGGCCAGCATGCAGAGTAGAGTCATTCGACCAGCAGCTCCGGGATCGCGTGGGCCTGCGCGGGAAGCACCGCCAGGCCCAAACTTCACTTGGCAGGCTTTTGCTCCGTCAGCGCCTTGACCATTTCGCCGCGCACCGGCTCGGCTCGCCGCAGCCAATCATGCTTGGTTTTCGCGGCCCATTCGGGCAGCCGCTCCTTCTGCATCCACAAAGGTTGCGGCGTCTGCAGACCTTCCTTGGCGAGTTCGGTGAACTCTACGATCAGGCTCTCCCGGTTGAAACCCGACAGATCGTGAATGTTGCCCATGTGGATGCAGTCTGTGGGACAGGGCGGCACGCACAGTGCGCAGAACATGCACTTGCCGTAGTCGATGGCATAGCGGGTCATCGCGCCGCCCAGCGCCACGCCGGTGGCCTTGTCGATCTTGCGCGGACCCGTCTTCTCGATATAGATGCAATCCACCGGGCAGGCCTTGGCGCACAGGTCGCAGGCGATGCACTTTTCGATCTCAAACCAATGGAACCCTCGATACCGGGGCTGCAAGACGGGCGCCACGTCCGGGTACTGCACGGTAACAGTCTTCGCAAAGCAGTACTTCAGCGTGATCTTCATCCCGATCAGGACCGTGCGAACGCTCTGATAGAGGTTGTGAAAGTATTCACGCATTCGAAGCCATTCTCCCGGAGGGCCGCCCGCTGTCAACCTACCTTCGGGTGGGCAGGGGTGGGCAGCGCATCGGCGATTACGTGCGCTTCATCGGAATCTCACCCAGCAATTGTAGGTCCGGCAGTTGGAGCACACAACCGCACGGGCCGTCCAGTGACGAGTGGGAATGCCCAGATTTTGCGGACAACCGACACGATGCCAGCACTGAACCGCCAAGTCCGAGGGATCCGCCGTGGCGGCTCTATTATGGCGTCTCGGCGGTCGCCTTGGCCATCTTCGCGCTTGCCCGAATTATTGGACACACTCATCCGACGCTTTCTTACGAATGTTACTTGACAAAGCATCCGAATTGAGTTAGTTTGCAGCATTGGTTTGAGATGCTGGTCTTGCCGTTGCGTATCCGAGCAGTTGTTGCAGTAAGGCCGAGGCGGCGACGTTAGTCCGCCCCGGTCCGTTTTTTTGCGCCCAGGCGCGTGAGGAAGAAAAGTTATGCCCAGAGGCACAGTGAAGTGGTTTAATGACACCAAAGGCTTCGGCTTCATCCAACAGGATGGCGGGGCTGATATATTCGTTCATCAATCCGAAATCCGCAAGGATGGCTATCGTACCCTCAACGAAGGGGAACTGGTGGAGTTCGAGGTCACGGAGGGCCCCAAGGGCCTGAAGGCCACGAATGTCCGCACCATGTCGGCCGCCACGTAGGCGGCGCAGGCCGCCGTCTCGATCAGACGGCCGGCCGATTCAACCGGTCGCAACCGGGCAGCATCTGGACCTCCAACGCGCGTTTCGACGCGCGTTCTTTTTGCGCGGATCTTGCGGCGCGCCACGCAGTCTTTGCGCGGGCGCGCTGTACCCGTCGCGCGTTTCAGCACTCATAATCCATATCTCGGCTGCTGGCGCGCACCGTGCCATGCCGATATCGGGAGCCCCACACTCAATAACCTGATCCCCATACGGAGAACGGTCACATGGCGAGAAAGGCACGGCTTCTAAGGAGAATCGCGGCGCCACTGGCGGGCACATTGATCGTCGCCGGTTGTTATGGCGGCAAAGAATTCCGCGATGCGGCCGGCCCGGCCCTGCGAACCGGCTTGGATTCGATCGCCACCGGGCTGATCGATGGCGCGTATGCCGTGTTCGAGCCGGACAGTGACTCCAACTCGAACTCGTCGCGCCCCTGAGTGCGCGACCCCGTCACGCCACACTCACGCTCCGCGCAACTGCTGCCGCAGCGCCGGCAGATCCTGCGCCGCGGGCAGCGCGCGGCCGCGCTGCGCCGGGGCCGTCAATTCCAGCCGCAGCATGCGATGCGCCCGGCGGCTGGTGATGAAGGTGTGATACTCCGCGCCCACAATGCTGAATCCGCAGCGCCGATAACAACGCAGCGCCGCCCGATTCTCGGGAAACACCACCAGCGCCAGGCGCGCCGCCCCCAAGATGTCGAACGCCATCCCACAGAGCAGCCGCACAAACTGCGTGCCCCAGCCGCGCCCGCGCTGCGCCGGATCGACAATCAAATGCCCAATCCAGAGACATTGCGCGTGGCTCCGCAGCCGATTCAGCTCCGCGTAGGCGCAGGGCAGTGCCTCGCCGTCGGCCAACAGCACTAGCGCCGCGCCGTCCCGCTGTGTCCAGCTCAGCACATCCGAGGCCCGCACCGCCGCCACGCTGGAAGGCGCCACCCAGAACCGCTCCACACGATCCGACAGCCAGCCGGCGATCACGGGCGCATAACGGGCCTCGAAGGGGCGCAATTTGAGCCGCACCGTTTCCAACGGAGGGGCATTCATCGTGACACGCTGCCGTTCACCGCGCTTCCACCGCCCGCGACGCGCGGCACGTGGAGTTGCTTGAGCACGCCCGAAAGCAGAATCACGACCACCGCCAGCCCGACGAGATAGCCGAGCCACTTCCGGCTGTCGCGGCGCAGATTGGCCGACCAGTTCTTGCGCGAAGTGAGACCGATCGCCAGAAAGAAAACCAGCAACGCCAGCACGACTTTGATGCCGAAGAGCGCGTGATACGGCATGGGCTTGACATGATCCACGAACGCGGCCACATAGAAATTGTAGCCGCCGCTCAGCAGCAATAGCGCGATGCACGGATGGACCACCATCTGCCAGCGACGCACCAGCGACTCGCGCAGCTTGGCCTGCGCCTCCGCCGGCAATGTGGCCGCCACAGCCGGCATCAGGACGAAGCGCATGAAGATCGCCCCGCCCACGGCCGTCACAAACGACAGCACGTGAATCCAACGGCTGATCAACGCGATCGCCTGATAGACCGTCATGCTTCCTCGCGCACCGCAGTCGTCACGTTTAGCCGCCGCACGGCAGGTCCCGCGCTGCAGATCAACGTGGATTCACCCCGACCGAGGCTGATCCGCGTTCATCCGCGTCCATCCGCGGCGCGCCCGCCCGCGCGCTGCGCTGCCGGGCGATTTCCTGCCGAAGGGCATCATGGGGATCGACCCAGCCCGGCGGCTTCTGGACCTTTCCGTCATTGCCGAACTTTGGCCCGCCGTCCGCCCAAAGCTTGCGCATGTTGGCCTGATGTACGATGTGGAAGAGCGGCGCCCCGTCGACGCCCATTTCGACCAGCGTGCCCAGCGCGAAATAAATCAGATCCACGATGGCATCGGCCTGCTCGTCGAGCGTCTGGGCGCGGCGAAACTCCTCGACCTCCTCGGCCAGCCACACCGCGCGATTCTCGACGCGCTCCGGGCTCAGTTCCGCCGGCCGGTCCGCCACGGGGTGGCGAAAGACCGTGTGAAACTCCCGCACCATCTCCTGCTCGGCTCTCATTCCTCATCACCTCGCAAACGCGCAATCACGTTGAGATCCTCGAGTGTCGTCGTGTCGCCCTTGACCTGGCCGGAAGTCGCCAGTTCCTTGAGCAGCCGCCGCATGATTTTGCCGGAGCGTGTTTTGGGCAGGGCTTCCGCGAAGCGCAGCTCCTTGGGCCGCGCGATCGCGCCGACCTGATGCGCCACGTGCTGCCGCAGTTCTTCCTTGAGCGCATCCGACGGCGCCTGTCCGCTCCGCAAACTGACGAACGCGGCGATGGCCTCGCCGGTGATCTCATCGGGGTATCCGACGACCGCGGCTTCGGCCACCTTGGGATGCGCGACGAGTGCCGATTCCACCTCGGCCGTTCCCAGCCGATGCCCGGCGACCTTAATGACATCGTCCACACGGCCCATGAGCCAGTAGTAGCCGTCCGGATCGCGGCGGCAACTGTCGCCCGTGAAGTACACGTGCGGAATCGCCGACCAGTACTGCGCCTGGTAGCGCTCCATATCGCCATAGATGCCGCGCAGCATCCCCGGCCAGGGCTTGCGAATCACCAGCAGCCCGCCGACGTTCGCCGGTTGCTCGACCCCTTGTTGATTGACAACGGCCGCGTCGATGCCGAAGAAGGGGCGCGTGGCGCTGCCGGGTTTCGTGGGCGTGATGCCCGGCAGCGGCGTGATCAAGATCCCGCCCGTTTCAGTCTGCCACCAGGTGTCCACGATTGGGCAGCGCTCGCGCCCGATCACCGTGTGATACCACATCCACGCCTCGGGATT
>DASXUA010000324.1:0-14314 GCA_036505095.1 Phycisphaerae bacterium | reverse complement strand
GCGGAATTCCGGTCTGACGCGCACGAGCAGTCAGAACCCCCCACGCGAGTGGGGGGTGACGTATGGGGCGGTAATGCACGCGCAAGTCACCCCGCCCTCGCGGGCGGGGTTCTGAGCAGCCCCACGCGAGTGGGGGGTGACTTGTGAATGCCGCGGTCATTGCAAATTGTGCGACAGCCCGTCCTTGCGGACAGGGTTCTGACTACGGCGCGGTCTGAAACTGTTTTTCGCGATAGGCGTCAATGCCGGGATCGTGGCGGGTGGCTTCCCAGAGGCTGGCGAGCATCACGGCCCCCGCGCAAAGACGATCTTCAACAAAGCGTTTGCCTTCGGGGAAGGAGTCGGAGCCGGGGCGGAATGCACCTTGCTTCTCGAGCTGGTAGGTGTGCTCGACCTCGCCGAAGGCCTCAAGACTGTAGGCGATCACCTCTGGAAAGAGCTTCGTTTCGTCGATCTTGCGCAGGCCGGAAGGCAAGCGCTCGAACAGGTCCTGACTGCGAATCCTCCCCGCATCGATCACGCCGCCATCGATGACCGCGTGAAACTTGGGGCTGGTGGTGTAGCCGTGGGGATTGTCGCCGACCCAGCCGTTGAAGTGCTTGGTCGTGTGCAGCGGTTGAGAACAATCGCCAACATAGTGGCTCAGCAGGCCCATGAGGTAGATGATGTCCTGCTGGCAGTTCTCGATGGCGGCTTCGCTGACGCGCTCGCGATACTTTTCGTAAGTATTCAGCGTGCGCCAACTGCTGCGCAGCTCGGCATACAATTCGCAGATGCGATAGGGCACGAACCCCGGCCATTCACGGCTGTGGTCGTCATCCTTGGACGCATCGTATTCGAAGTTCTTGTCCGGGTGTGCGGCCTTGTACCGGGCCATGTACGCGACGAAGTCATACCGAAAGGGAGGCATCGTCTGCGGCGTCAACTCGTACAGCGCCAGCAACTCGAAGTCGATATAGTGGTCGGGGCTATTGATGTGCGGAAGCGGCGCCAGCTTCAGGTTCCGCCAGCGGTCAGGCTCGGCACATAGAAAATTGAGCCGCGCGCGGGCCGCCGACGTCTTCAGGAAGTCAGGCGCATTATCTCCAAGCAGCCTGACAGCCAGTTCCGTCACGATGACGTGACCGGCTTCGTCCCAGGCCCTCACCGGCCATGTCCAGACAAGCACCACGATGGTCGCGAGCAGCGGGATTCTTCGCATGATGACGGGTACCTCCGAAGGCGAATGTAACTGCACCGTCATTGCGCGTCGAACCGCGCCACGCCGATCGCCGATCGGTAAAAAGCCAAGAGGCCGGTCGCCCGGCCTCTCGGTTTGCTGTTGTGCGATCGGTTTACCAGCGACCGCGGCCACCGCCGCCGCCGCCGCCACCACGGCCGCCGCGGCTATAGCCGCCGCCACCGCCACCGCCGCTGCGGTTTTCTTTGGGCTTGGCCTCATTGACCGTCAATGCGCGGCCATCGTGCTGTTGCCCGTTGAGGGCCGCAATCGCCGCCTGCGCTTCCTGATCGGAGCCCATCTCGACAAAGCCGAAGCCTTTGCTACGGCCGGTACTGCGATCGGAGATGACCTCCGCGCTTTGAATCGTGCCGTGCGGCGAGAATAACTGCTCCAGGTCGGAACTGCTGACGTTGAAGCCCAGATTGCCCACATACAATTTCTTGCCCATTACCAATCTCCTTGCTGGGCGTGCGAACCCTTTATTTGACTTTCCGGGTCTGTGCGAAAGAGGCCGATCGTTTGGCCCAAACAGGTAGGAGTGCGTGAGTGGGTTGCGCAACCCAACTCGTTCGTCAAGCCGACCTTGATAGACCAGTATAGACCGGTCGCCCAGCGCTGTACAGCAGAATCTCCAAAAAAACGAAAGCGAGCCAAGACCAGCAGCGGCTCCCTGATTGGAGGCTTGGGGATCCCTGGATTCTCGGGCACCTCGAAGTTCCACGTTTAGCCGCAATCGCGCAGCGATGCGCTGCGGGTGGTCTGGACTCCGCGCTGGGCTTCGGATTATCACGACGTTTACGCCCGCGCAGCGCGGCCCTCATGGGCCTGCAGCTTAACGTGGCCCGCGGCGCCGGGACGCGCTGATAACCGCGCTGTTAGCGCTCGACTTTGGCGTCAACCTTGGCCCGCTGCGCGATCATCGGGTTTTGCTCGCTCAGCAGTCGCACGCGCATGATCAGCTTGGCGGCTTCCAACTGCGGATCGACCTCGGGACGGTCGTTGGGATCCTTCTCGAGTTTGTCGGCCTCCGCCACCGCATGCTCAGGCGCATTTTCGGCGGGCTTACCGGTTTCATCACCGGACTTCTGCACTTCGTCCGGCAGCCCATCGTCGTTCTCGTCCTCGGGCGGCGGCAGCGCCGCGACGCCCTGCGACCCGATCACATCCAGCTTGCGGCGCATCTCCAGCAGCTTGATGTATTCCTTGCGCACCAGCTTCAGGTCCACGTCGGGCGAAACGCCCCACTCGGTCGCGCCCGGACGATGATGCAGCGAGCGCCCACTGGGCAGGTAGTAATGCGCCGTCGTCAGCTTCAGGTGCGCCTCGCTGCCCGAAAGCTGGATCAGATTCTGCACGCTGAACTTGCCGAACGTCTTCTCGCCGATCAGCGTGCCGCGCTTATGGTCCTTGAGCGCGCCGGACACAATCTCCGACGCGCTGGCACTGTTGCCGTTCACCAGCACAATCAGCGGCAGGTTGTCATAGCCGCCGTCACCGCTGGCATTGATCGGCTGCTCGCGGTTTTCGCGGTCGCGCGTGCTGACCACCTTCGCGCCATCGGGCAGGAACAGGTCAGCCATATCGACCGCCGCGCTCAGCAGTCCGCCCGGATTGTCGCGCAAATCCAGGATCAGTCCCTTCAGATTGAACCCCGGCTTGCGCTCCAGATCCGCCAGCGCGGCCCGCAGATCCTTGACCGTGTTCTCCTGGAAGGTGGTGATGCGGACATAGCCGACACCGTTTTCCGGATCGAGGACGAAGTTCCAGCGCTGGTCATCCGTTGGGTTCCGGGCGATGCCCTTGACCGACTGAATCTTCACCACCTCGCGCTTCAGCGGCACGGGGAAATCCTGCGCGGCGCCTTTGCGATGGATCGTCAGCGTTACGGAGGTCCCGACAGGCCCGGTGATCGTCTGCACCGCCTTGGTGAGCGACATGCCCTCCGTCGATTCGTTGTCCACCTTGGAAATCTCATCGCCCGCCTGAATGCCGGCACGGTAGGCCGGCGTATCTTCCAGCGGCGAGACCACCACGATCTTGCCTTTGTTTTCCTGGATACTGATGCCCACCCCCACAAAATCGCCGCGGGTGTGCTTCTCGAATTCCTTGAATTCCACCGGCCAGATGAGCGAGGTGAACTCGTCCAGCGCGTCACTCATGCCCACGACGTATTCACTGATGATCAACGCTTCGGGCAGGTTGACCGTCTGGCGATTGATCTTCAGCGTATTATTGAAGTACTCGATGGCCTCCTTCTTGCCGATGCGCGTGGCCGACTGAATGTTGCGGAGTTGCGCCTGCACCCGGTTCACAAACTCGCCGCGGAGCGAGTCGTCCTGCAGCGGCTCGAATGCGTCGTGCAGCGCTTTGGACTCAGCCAGCAGCAGCATCTGGTGGTAACCATCGAGCGTCAGCTTGCGGAAATCGGCGGTTTCGACGTAACGCCGGTCGATCCAGTAGAGCGCGTCGCGCACTGGCTCCGGATCGACGCCTTGCAGCCGCTCGCGCCAGCGCGGGTTGTCCTTGCCATAAACGGCTTCCAGACGCGCGTGCGAAAGGCAGTCGCGTTTGCGGGCCTCGAGGTCCTGGTCATCCTCGTAGATCCCGCTCAGCTCGCCGTACGTGGCGAAGGCGTCGAGCCACTCGCTCTTGCGGTAGAGTTCGTCGGCCTTGTCGAGCGCGGCGCGTCGCAGGTCCTGCATCCACTCGGCGTCGAGCACGTCGCGCCGATTGCCGGCGTTATCGAGGGCCGCCCGCGCCCAATTCAATGCGATGCGAACGTCTTTGGTGTCGCCCTTAGCCAGACGCTGCTGAGTCCACCCGACGTACTTGGCGTAGTCCGCCGCGGCCAGTTCCGACCGCTTCTGCTCGAGCTGGCGGAACTGATCGAGCCAGCCGGCGGCCCGCTCCAGCAACGGATACGAATCCGCGACTCTGCTGATGAGGTCCGTGGCCGAGGAAAACTGGCCCTTCTCGACCAGCGCGACGCTACGCTTCCAGATGTCGTTGACATTGGCGCTGGAGGCGTCGTCAGCGGCCGGCAGGCGTGCGACGACCGATAAGGTCAAAACGGCCAGGAACAGGGTTCGGCCGAGCCGCGTGAAACATCCGTAATGATGGGTCATGTAAACTCCTTGGTAGGTCACCACCCGCCGCCCCGCGATGATGGACGGGTTCCGGGCAGGGTCCGACTCATACTCGCGAGATTATACGAATGAGCGCCGCACCGGTCCAATTTCGCCGCCGCAATCGACCGGCCATCGACGTTGCGGAGAATGTGTGTCGCGGCCATAGTCTGGTCCGGGCGACGCTGGAACGACGCGCAGCGTGCATCGGTAGCTTCGGCTGGATTCACCGCACCGCTTAGCTCGTCCAGAAAGGATTCAAACCGGCGGGCTGGTCCTGATGTATTTGAGGTCAACACCGCAGCCGCGCGGACGAGCGGCCGCGGCATCGCGGCCGGCGACAACTTCTTACATCCACTCCCATGGCGGATTCGGTCTCTGATGTCCTGGTGATCGGCGGCGGAGTGATCGGACTTTCGATCGCTTATCGGCTGCGGCAGCGCGGGCTGCGCGTCATGCTCCTCGAGCGCAGACGCTGCGGCCGCGAAGCCTCCTGGGCAGGCGCCGGAATGCTGATTCCTCCGAATCCACATCGGCGTGGACCGATGCAGCTTCTGCTACGCCGGAGCCTGGAACTTTATCCGCGCTTTTGCGAGGAACTTGCGGCCGCCACTGGCGTTGATCCTGAATACGAGGTCTGCGGAGCGCTGGAAATTCTGACGACAGAACAGCGCTATCGCATGGCGCTCTCCGACCAGCGCGCCGTCGCTGGGCGCGGTGCCGCACCCGATTCCAAGCCGCTCAGTGACCTGCAAATTGAAGTTCTCGAACCCGCGCGGGCTGCGGCGGTTGAGCCCGCCCTGGGCGCCACGGCTCCATACGGCGTGCTTTACGTCCGCTCTGCAGCGCAAGTCCGCAATTCGCGGCTGCTCCCGGCACTACTGATCGCCTGCCAGCGCGCGGGAGTCGACATCCGCGAGGGCGTCACCGTCAGCGGGCTCGTCCGTCACGGAGAGCGCGTGGTCGGTACGCGCACTGGTAGCACCGAATTTCACTCAGCGGCGGTGGTACTGGCCGCCGGAGCCTGGTCGGCGCAGGTCGCACCGGAAGTCGCGGAATTGATGCCGGTGTATCCCGTGCGCGGCCAGATCGTTCTACTGTGGATGCTGCAACGTCCCTTCCGGCCGATCATCGAAGAGCGGCCATTCTATCTTGTCCCGCGGCGCGATGGTCATGTATTGCTGGGTACCACCGAGGAGCACGATAGCGGCTTCGAAAAGCGCAACACGCCCCAGGCGGTGAGCCGGCTTATATCGGCGGCCCTGCGAATGGTGCCGATGTTGTCAGAGGCATCGGTCTCGGCCATGTGGTCGGGTCTGCGGCCGGGGACGCCCGATCGACGGCCCTACATCGGTCCCGTGCCCGGTGTCGAAGGACTGATCGCCGCCACCGGACACTTTCGCAGCGGCCTGATGCTGGCGCCGATCACCGCCGAAGTGGTTGCGGATCTGCTGACGACCGGCAAGCTGGCCTACGACTTGTCGCCCTGCCGGCCCGGGCGCGGCGAGCCGCCAGGTTGATCCCGGCGGCCTAGCCCGTAGTTCCCCCACAGTTCGCTTAAGATGCTTCGCAGCGCGCTCGGGCCCGGAGTTGACGCTCCCGCGGCGCGCACCTATCGTGACCGCGCTTTCATAAGGAGTCGATGCAATGGCGGTGCGGGTCGGGATCAACGGTTTCGGACGGATCGGGCGCTTGGTCTTTCGGGCGATGGCCGCGCGGCCCCAGGACTTCGAGGTCCTGGCCATCAACGACCTCAGCGATGCCAAAACGCTCGCGCACCTGCTCAAGTACGACTCAGTGCACGGCCGTTTCAAGGGCACGCTGGAGGTGAGTGATGATGTGCTCATTGTCAACGGCAAGCGCATCAAGGTGCTCAGCGAGAAGGTTCCGGCCAAGCTGCCGTGGGGCGCGCTGGGCGTGAGCGTGGTATGTGAATCGTCCGGCGTGTTCACGGCCCGCGAGAGCGAGAAAGGCGGCTACGCCGATCATCTCAAGGCCGGCGCCAAGAAAGTGGTTCTGTCGGCGCCGGCCAAGGACAAGCCGGACATCACCGTCGTGCTCGGCGTGAACGACGATAAGATCCAGTCGTCGCACCAGTGCCTGTCGAACGCAAGTTGCACGACGAACTGTTTGGCACCGATCGTCAAGGTCCTGCACGACAATTTTGGCGTACAACTGGGCCTGATGACGACCGTGCACGCCTATACCAATGACCAGAACTTGGCGGACCTGGTCCACAAGGACCCGCGGCGGGCCCGCGCGGCCGCCATCAACATCATTCCGACGACGACGGGCGCGGCCAAAGCCGTCGGTGAGGTGCTGCCGGAGTTGAACGGCAAGTTGAATGGCTTCGCGCTGCGCGTGCCGGTGCCGGACGGCTCGATCACCGACTTCGTCGCGACGCTGAGCCGGCCGGTCACCGTGGCCGAAGTGAACGCGGCCATGAAGGCGGCCGCCGATGGCCGCATGAAAGGCATCCTCGAATACTGCGACGAACCCATCGTCAGCTCGGATATCATTGGCAACCCGGCCAGCTCGATCCTCGACGCCCAGAGCACCATGACCATGCCCACGGCCGGCGGCAACATGGTCAAAGTCATTTCCTGGTACGACAACGAATGGGGCTACAGTTGCCGCACGGCGGACCTGATCAAAAAAGTCGGCACGCTATAGCCTCTTCTTCGCGGATGGCGCGCGAGGAGCGATGGGTGGCATGCTTTCACGCGCAGCGGGTAAGCATGCTCGCTGGGTGAGTGATTGTGCGGCCCGCTGGCCGGATTCATGGTGTGTGCGTCCAGGCGTGCAGCGTTTTGCCACTTTGCACCAGCAAGGCGTCATCGCGCACGGTGATGAGCTGCACCTCGGTCAATTCACCGAGGTTGATGACCCCTATTTTCGCTGGGATCGCGCCGCTGCGCTGGCGATAGTCATAGAAATAGGCTGTGATGGTGCCGGGGCGGCGCTCGGGCGGTTCGTGAAGGGCGATCAGGTAACGCTCCGTCACGAAGCGCCGTCGATAGATACTCTCCTTGTCGACGGTGCCCTCCCACAGTGTGCGGCCATCGATGGCATCCAAGGCCGTGACGAAGCGTCCCCCGGCGACCAGCAATTGCGCGGCCACCAGCGCGGTCGTGATGCCCTCCTCGGGACGCGCCACGAGCGGCTCCGAAGTCCACAGCACGCGTCCGTCGTCGAAACCAATCTTGCGGATGCTGCCGGCGAATTCGCGGCGGCCAGCGGCGCCGACGTAGAAATAGAGACCGTCCAGATCGGGCTCGGCGGTCGAAGGTACCAGCGCCGCTCCGCCCGCGGCCGGCAGTGCATCGGCCGCGTAGCTCCACAACTTTTGGCCGCTACGCGGATCGAAGGCGACGATCGTCTGCACCGTGACGGCCACGATCTGGCCCGACAACGTCAGAAACAACCGTTCGATCTGACGCTCATCATCGGTATCGATCAGGCGGACCAGACCGCCGGTC
The DNA here is from genome assembly GCA_036505095.1 of Phycisphaerae bacterium. Classification (GTDB taxonomy): domain Bacteria; phylum Planctomycetota; class Phycisphaerae; order UBA1845; family UBA1845; genus DASXUA01. The sequence continues at coordinate 6,488 of DASXUA010000324.1, read as the reverse complement.
TCGGCGTCCAGCACGCACAAGCCGCCCCCGCCGCCGCCCGGCATGTTGCACGGGTACACCACCCAGGAATAATTCATTGCAATCGGCAGTCCGGCGCGGGCGTCGAGCTTCTGTTGCCACACGGGATGACCCGTGGCCACATCGACGCATGCAATGAGTCCGTCGCTGCGCGCGGCTACCAGCTTTCCCCCCGCGTAGCCGAACGATTGGAACAGGCTGAAGTTCTCGTGATCGGCCAGCGGGCCGGCAGCGTCGGCCGGCATTTCGCCCAAGGTCCACACGGACGCGCCAGTGGCCGCATCCAGTGCGATGAGCTGGAAGCGCGTCGAAAGGACCACGCGCCCACCGGTGGGACGATCGGTTCCCTCACGTTCGCGTTTCTCGGGTTCTCCGCCGCTCGCGGTGACCAGCAGCAAAGTCGGGGGCGTGCGACATGGCAGCGCGCTGCCCCAGACCGGCGCGCCGCTGGCAGCCACATACGCCTGCAACGAGTCGTCGCTGAAGATGTAATAATCGCGCCACGAGGATTCGGGCGCCGAGTCGAACAAGGGCTCGAGCAGCGTGAACGCGTTATCGAAGCTGCGCTGCTCGTGATGTTCCAGCGGCAGAGTCAGCCGCGGCATGGCCGGCTCAACTCGGCCGCGCACGTCGCCGAGCCGGTCGCGGTATTCGGCGAACGTAATCGCGCTGCCATCCCCGCCCTGGGGCGAAGCCGGCGTGATGCGTGCGCTGGGATACTCGCGCGCCGCCTTGCTGAGCCATGCCCACGCATCTTCCGTACGCCCGGCCGCCAGGTAGGCTTCCGCGATCTGCCGCAGCACGTCCGGCGCATCCACCTGCGCGCGATAACGCGCCAGCGAGGCCGCCAGCACGCGCGCGGCGCCGAGCGGGTCGTCATGTTGGCGCAGGATTTGTCCGCGCGCCAACAGCGCCGCGGGTGCGGCGGATGCGCGCGGATAGGCATTGGCAAGCTGCTCAAGGCCCGCGGCATCGCCGGCCGCTTTCAGCGTTACCAGCCGCGCCGCAGCTTCGGCGTCGAAAACCGCGTAGATCGAGCGGCCGAAGCGCTCGATCAACTCTCCGATGCGTGCGTCGGCCAGGGTGCCGGCCGGAACAGTATGCTCGCGGCGCTCCGGCTCGATCGCCAGCGGAAGAGGCTCCGCGCGCTCGCGACCCCCCGGCCGCGCGCTCACCACCGGTAACTCGCGCAGCGAAGCGTCGGAAAGAATCTGCTGATATAAGCGCACCGCAGAATCCGCGCGGTTCAGCCGCTCGTAAATTTCGGCGAAGCGCAGGCGATAGCGCAAATGACCGCGCGAATCCGGCGGGCATTGGGCGGCGAATTCCAGGAGTTTGTCGAGCATGGCGCGCTGCGCTTCCCGGCCGATGTCGTCTCCTGATGGCAGCCGCGGATCTGACGGCGCGCCGGGCTCAGCGTCAGCCGGCGGAGCGCTGCGCGCGGCGAGCCGCCCAGCGAGCAACTCGGCGAACGCGACGCAATCCTCGAAAATGCGGCGCTTCAACTCGGGATCCAACGGCTCGACAAATCCGCCGGCGCGCTCCGCCGCCGCGCTCAAGCCGGCGAGCGCCTCCTGCGGATCGCCGCTGCGCATGGCGATTTCAGCCAGGTCCAGAGCGGGAGCTGGATCGGCCGGCGCCTGGGCCATCCGCTCGCGCAGGCGGCCCCAGACATCCTCCTTGCGCGCATAAGCTGAGAGCTTCTCGTATCCAGCGACGATCAACTGCTCCGGTGTCGTCAGCAGATTGCCACCGCCCGATGCCGCTCCGGAATTCCCCAGCGCGCCGGGCGCCCACGGCTGCGATTTGGGCGTGCCAGCGGCGCGATCGAACGTCACTAGCGCGGTGCGGGTCGGAACCAGAAGCGCATCGCTGGTGAGTAGCCCGCGGCCGATCGCCGGGCCGGCCGGAATCGGGCTTGCCCAGACCATACTTCCGGCCCCGAGATCCCAGCAAAACGCGCCGTCGCCAAGGCCGTAGAGCCGCTGATCCACAACGCCCAGAAGCGTCTGGACGTTGCCCAGCGCCTCGAGCGGAATCTCACCGGCCGGTTCGCCGGAATCACGATCGAAGACCAGCACGGCCGCCGCGTCGAGCGGCGCCACCACGATGTGGTTCCCGGCGCAGATAATCGGGTTGTACTCCCAGGGGACGATTTCGCGCGACGAGCCACGTCCGGAACTGCGCCATTGGGCCTCTGACTGGCGCGGATAGAGGCGCAGCCAGCGCACGCGGCCCGTCGCGGTCCAGATGGCCGCTACGCCGCCCAGGTTGCTGTTGACGTACAGCGTAACTTCCTGCAGCGCCGGGATCGCGAGTGTCGAACGGCGATAGCCAAAGCCGCCGGCCGAGGCGCTGCCGATGTGCGTCTGCCAGACCACGCGCCCGGTATCCGCGTCGAAGGCATAGACATACGCGTCTTCGAAGCCAAAGCTGCGCCGGCGCCGCACGACGCTCAGCGCCAGGCCGCCCGACACCAGCGGCGATGAGTCGAAGTACAGCTCCTCATTGAATGCGCCTTTCGCGTCGGGTTCCGCAGCGCCGCGGTCCAGAGCGGGACCGAGCTTGTCGCGCTCCACACGCCAGAGTTCTTCGCCGGTGCTCGCGTCCAGACATAGCAGCGCCACCGCGTCGGCCGGCGGTCCGCCGCCGAAGTAGGCCTGCTCGTCACCGCCCATGCAGGCGTACACCCGCTGTCCGGCGAGCGTGGGAGCGTGCCAGGGCGCCAGCGTGGGATCGCTGTTGCCGCTGCGCCGTCCCTCATCGCCCGGCCGCGCCGACCGGCTCCAGGCGAGCTTGCCGCTGGCGGAATGAATCGCCCAGACGGTGGCCGCGTCCTGGACGAAGATCAAGCCGTCGCCGACCACGGGCAACATCCCGAGCAGCCGGCCCTGATCCATCGCGCGCTGCTGAATGATCGAGCGCTCCGCGCGCGCCGCCGGATCGCGGCGACCGCCCGGGTTTACTCCGTGCTCATCACTGTCGAAGGCTTCGAATTGCCACAGCAGCGTGACCTGATCGACCATCGCGGGTGCTACGGCGTTACGCTGGTTGTTGCCGCCGAAAACCGGCCAGGCCGCGGAGGATGCGCGGCGTTCGCTCAGGTCGGTCACGGGCCGCAGCGTCGGGAGCAGCGTGCCGATGGGCCGCGGCTCACCCATCCAGCGCACCACGACGTCCGGTCCAGCCTCCGCCAGGCACTTCGCGGCCTGCTGAGGCTTGCCCCATAGCGCGTAAACCAGCGCCAGCCGCGCGGACAACTCGCACCGCTGCGATTTGCGATCGGGATGCGTCGTGCGGAGTTGGTCGTAGAGCCGCGCGGCCAGCGCAAGATCGCCGGCCTCGACGGCCAGTTCGGCCGCTCGAATCCCGATGCGCGCTCCGGTCGTGGTGCAGTAGTAGCGCTCCAGCAGCGCGAGCAACTCCTCGATGCGCTCGCCGTGGGAAGACGAACTCAGGCCCTCGAAGCGCGCGCGGGCGACGTGCTCGACGGCGCCCCGATACGCGGTGAGCCCCTCGGCCGGCCAGCCGCCGAGCAACCGATGCACGTGCTGCGGAATGGCCTCAAAGCTGCCGGGCCGAACCGCGATCAGCTTATCCGCGTGATCGCGCAGCACCTGATCGAGCAGCAGCCCGGCCTCGCGATACTGTCCGCGGTCGGCCAGACGCTGCGCTTTGTCGATGAGTTCCTGCGCGGCGAAGCTGTCCTTGATGAACACATCGGGCGCGACCTCGGCCGCTCCGGCAACCGGGGCCTGCGCGCCGGCGCCTTCGTCCGGCTGCGCCCATAGCACCTCACAGCCCGCCAGCGCGAGGCTTCCGCCGAGTAGCAATGCTGAACGCCGCGTCATCTTCATGGCTTATCGGACAGATACTTGCCCAGAAGCGGTTCCAATGGCCGGCCCAAAGCCGCCAGCAGGCCGGCGCGTTCACTCCAGATGGCCAGCTCCAGCGCGTGCCGACAGGCACATTCAGCCGCCCGCGCCGCCGCCAGCGGACCGATTGCCGCCCGCACGAGCGCCACGGCATGCGCGCTGGCGCGCTTCAGATTCCCCAGAATTTCCGTCAGGAGTGCTTGTCGATCCACCTCCTGACCGGTCGTGCGCCAGCAATCATAATCAGTGGGCAGCGCGATCAGCGCATAGCACATCTCCGCCTCGCGCGCCAGCTTGGCCTCCGGACAGCACGTCATGCCAATGACATCACCGCCCCAGGTGCGGTGCATGTGCGATTCGGCGCGCGTGGAGAACTGCGGGCCCTCCATGCATACATAGGTGCCAGCGGCATGCACCTGCGTCGGTACACCCGCCGAGAGTTCTTCCAGCATCTTGCGCGCTCGACGGCAGAACGGATCAGCAAACTCCACATGCACCGCCCACGCGCCGCGCTCCGCCGCCGCCGTGGAATAAATCAGAACCCCGGGCGGAAGTCCGGGGCCCTCGAAAAACGTCCCCGCCCGTCGATAGGTCTTGTCAATGATCTGATCACACAGCACGAGGTGTCCCGGTTCGATCTGCTCGCGCAGGCTGCCGACAGCGCCGCTAGCGAGAACGGTCGTAACGCCGGCCTGCTTGAGTGCAAAGATGTTCGCGCGGTACGGCACGGCCGACGGCGCGAAGCGATGCCCGGCGCCATGACGGTTCAGGAAGTACACCTCGACGCCATCGATCTCCATGTGCACCAGCGGCGCGCTGGGTGGTCCGAACGGCGTTTCGACTTCGATGGCGCGCCCGCTGTGCCCCTTCGCGAACGCCTCGCCCAGGCCGGTCCCGCCGATGATGCCGATGATCTCGCGGCTCAACCCTCGCCCTCCGGCGCAATTTGACGCTGAGACGCTGAGGGCGCTGAGAGGAGGTACTGGCCGAGTGAAATTTCCGGTCGCACCTTTCTGCGAGACGCGAGGTCAGGAGCGCGTTTTACTCCCCATCGTCTCAGCGTTCTCAGCGTCTCAGCGTCCGGGATTCGTGATTGATCAAGCATGTGATAACGCGGTAAGACGTTCGAGTAACCCGGGAAGGACTGCCACCACGTGATCGACCTCGGCTTCCGTATTGAAGCGCGAAAGGCTGAAACGCACGGCGCCGTGCGCGCTGCTCGGCTCAATGCCCATAGCCTTCAGCACGTGCGACGGTTCCAGCGAGCCACTGCTGCACGCCGACCCGCTCGACGCACAGATGCCGTTCTCGCTCAGCAGCAGCAGGATGGCCTCAGCCTCCAGACCTTCGAAGCCAATGTTGGTCGTGTTGATGATCCGCTCGGCGCCGCCGCCATGGACATGCGCGTTCGACATTCGTTCGAGCAATCCGGCTTCGAGTCGATCGCGCAGCCGCCGGACTTGCTGATATTCACCACCCGCCAGCGCAGTCCGCGCGTGCTCGCAGGCCACGCCCATCCCCACAATGGCCGCGACGTTTTCGGTGCCGGCCCGCAACTCGCGCTCCTGGCGCCCGCCATACAGCAGCGGCGCGATGCGCGTCCGCCGGCGGACAAAGAGCGCCCCAACACCTTTGGGACCGTGAAACTTGTGCGCCGCGATCGAGAGAAGCTGCACCGGCAATCCCCGGACGGCCGACACATCCATCGGCAGCTTGCCGGCCGCCTGCACGGCATCCAGGTGCAGCGGCACGCCGCGCTGCTGCGCGAGCGCCGCGATGCGCTCCACGTCGAAGAGCACGCCGGTCTCATTATTGGCCCACATGAGCGAAACAAGAGCAGTATCCGCACCGATACGGTCGGCCAACTCGTCATAGTCCAGCCGCCCCTCACGATCGACGCCGATGCGATCGACGCGGTAGCCTTCCTCCTCAAGCGCATCGGCCAGCCGCTTCACCGAGCTGTGTTCGACGGCCGACGTGATGAACTGGCGTTTCTCAGGCCGCGTGGCGAGCATGCCGCGGATGGCCAGATTGATGCTCTCCGTCCCGCCGCTGGTGAAGATTATTTCGCGCGGCGTGGCGTTCAGCAGCGCCGCCAACTGCTCGCGGGCCACCTCGATGCAGTGATGCACGCTTTGGCCGAACTGATGCACGCTGGATGGGTTGGCGTACTCCTCGCGCAGGAAAGGCAGCATCGCGGCAACCACTTCATCCAGCGGTCGAGTCGTAGCATTGTTGTCGAAGTACACGCGTTCAGCCATCTACACAATTGTATGCGGCCGCCGTCCGGCGGCGAAGAGGCGGATCGCCTCGGGATAGGCCAGCTTCTCCTGCTCGAAGACGCGCTCGGCGAGCGTCTCGGGCGTATCGCCCGGCAGCACCGGCACGCGCCGCTGAATGACGATCGGCCCGTGATCGTACTGGTTGTCGGCCAGGTGCACGGTGCAGCCCGATTCGGTGCACCCGGCCGCCAGCACCGCCTCATGCACGCGCTGTCCATGCATGCCCGCACCGCCGAAACTCGGCAGCAGCGCCGGATGGATGTTCAGCACGCGCCCTTCGAATTCCGCCGGAATGCGCCAGAGCGAAAGGAAG
>DASXUA010000323.1:0-3598 GCA_036505095.1 Phycisphaerae bacterium | reverse complement strand
TGCGCCCTGGGGCGAGACTTGGGCAGGCATCAACGTCGCGCTCCGCGAGGGCCTGCGCAGCTTGCCAGCCCGCGATGGGCAGTGCATGACGCTCACGCGGCTGTTATACGCGCGGCGCGGCGTCCGAAATGCCAACCGTCCTCCGCCGCTGACGATCCCGCAGGTGCTCACGTGGGCCGACCGGCATCGCCAGCGCACTGGAGATTGGCCGCACGAAGACTCCGGACCGGTCGCGGACGCGCAAGGTGAGAACTGGTTGGCCATCAGCAGCGCCTTGCGCGCCGGGTTGCGCGGGTTGGCCGGTGCGCCCGACTCACTCGCCCGACTGCTGACGGAACAACGCGGTGCGCGAAATGTGAAACGCCCGCCGCCACTGACGATCCGGCAGATTCTGGAATGGGCCGACGAACACTACCGGCGTACGCGGCGCTGGCCGACGGCGAAGTCTGGAAGCCTGCCGGGAGCGCCCGGCGAGACCTGGTTAGGCATTCAATCCGCATTGCAGGTGGGGATGCGTGGTCTGCCCCTCGGAAGCTCGCTGGCCAGGCTGCTGCTGAAGCATCGCCAGGTGCGGCGCAACCGCTACAAGCCGCGCTTGAGCCTGCGGCAGATTCTGGCATGGGCCGATGAGCATCATCGCCGCAGTGGCGAATGGCCGCGCTGCCATTCCGGTGCCATCGCGAACTCCTTCGGCGAAAGCTGGATCACGATTAATTCGGCGCTGCATGGCGGACACCGCGGATTGCTCGGCGGATCATCGCTGGCACAGCTTCTGGAAAAGCATCGCGGAGTGCGAAATCAGAATTTCCCGCCGCCGCTGACGACGACACAAGTTCTGAAATGGGCGGATGCATATCACCAGGCCACCGGCCGCTGGCCTACGCAGAAGAGCGGACCGGTCCGCGGCGCCGCGGCGGAGAACTGGCAGAAGCTCGACACCGCGTTAAACGTGGGCCGGCGCGGTCTGCCCGGCGGATCGTCTCTGGCGCGCCTGCTCGAAGAGTTTCGCGGCAGGCACCATCGTCTGCACGCGCCGAGGCTGACGCGGCGTCAGATCCTGATCTGGGCCGATGCTCATCATCGCCGCACCGGCCGCTGGCCGACGGCTGAAGCAGGTGCGGTCATCGACGCTCCGGCCGAGAAATGGTTGAACATTAACGCTGCGCTGCGGACCGGCGGTCGCGGCTTGAAAACCCAGCGGAAGCCCTTCACGCTGGCTAAGCTGCTGGAGGAGAAGCGCGGTGTGCGGAACCACAACTATCCGCCGCCCCTCTCGATCCCGCTGATCCTGCGCTGGGCCGAGGCCCACCAGAGACGGACGGGGTCCTGGCCGAACTCCAAATCCGGCCCCATCCGCGAGTCGCCGCCCGACACTTGGGCAATGATCAACGGCGCCCTATATAAGGGCCGCCGGGGCCTGCCCGGTGGCTCATCTTTGCACAGATTGACGAGGGAATTCGCGAGCGCCGCAGTTTAGCAGGCGAACACCCTCATCAGCCATAGGCCGCGTTGCGCGGGTTGAACGGCGCGACTCGAACGCGACCGCTCCGTGTGTCCCCACGTCTTCGCAAACGTGATGATGGGCAACGCGCTCACGACCAGACATGGAAATCGCGATGCCCAGCCTCTACGATGCGTCCGTGGCAATCGACCGCGTCATCTCGGGTGAGGGTAAGGCGGCGGACCCGGCGGTTGACTATGCCTTGCGGCCGCGGCGGCTCGGTGAGATGGTCGGGCAGGCGCATCTGCGCGAGAAGCTCGGCATCGCCATGGCCGCAGCCAAAAAACGCGGCGAGCCGCTTGAGCACATCCTGCTCGACGGCCCGCCCGGTTTGGGCAAGACGACTCTGGCGCACGTGATCGCCAACGAAATGAACGGCAAACCGCCGCGCATAACGGCCGGACCGTCGCTGTCCAAGCAGGGGGACTTGATGCCGCTGCTGACCGGCCTGGACGAAGGGGACGTCCTCTTCATCGACGAAATCCACCGCCTGCCGCGCATCGTCGAGGAATTCCTGTATCCCGCGATGGAGGATTTTCGTGTCGATTACACGATCGAGGGCGGCATCAGCGGGCGCGTTGTCAATTTCGCGCTGCGCCGCTTCACCATGATCGCCGCGACCACGCGCGCCGGAATGCTATCGGGCGCGATGCGCGATCGATTCGGTCATCGCTTCCATCTGGATTTCTACAACGTCGAAGAACTCACCGAAATCCTGCGGCGCTCCGCGGCGAAGCTGAAGATCCGCGGCGAGGATGGCGCGTTGGCGATTATCGCCGCCCGCAGCCGTGGCACGCCGCGTGTGGCCAATCGCCTACTCAAACGCGTGCGCGACTACGCGCAGGTGAAGGGCCACGGTGCGCTGGACCGCGATATCGTGGCCGGCGGGTTGGAAATTCAGCAGGTCGATTCGCTCGGCCTGGACGAACTGGACCGCGCCTATGTCGCCGCCTTGATCCGCGTCTACGAAGGCGGCCCGGCCGGCATCGAGGCCCTCGCCGCCACCATGGGCCAAGAGCGCGACACGCTCGAAGACGTGGTGGAACCCTACCTGCTGCAGATCGGTTTCATCCGCCGCACGCGCCAAGGTCGCGATGCGACGCGCGCCGCTTACGAACATCTGGGCCTGCCCTATACCCCGCGGGAACCGCCGGCCAATACCGGCGAACCGACATTGTTTTGATGGATTAGTTCCATTCGACTTCGCGGAAATCTGTGGTCGCGTTGCCGAGCGCAGATATGCCTACTCGATATTGAGCAGATCGTCCCAGCTCACCGCGTCGGCCACGGCGTCGGACATGCGCGCGAGGCGCTCGAGGTCGTGAATGGCCTCGAACTCGAGGCGCTGCTGGCTGGTCGGATCGCCGAGTCGACCACGCGCGACTCGCAAAAGCGTAGCCCGGGCGCCTTCAGCGCGCCCTTCCTCGCGCCCTTCCTCGCGCCCCTCCTCGCGACCTTTCTGCATCCCCTCTTCGAACCAAACATCGGCCGATGTCTTGATCATGATATCAAACTCCGATTTCCGCGTAGGCCCCCTTGCTGCCGCGGCCAACGTGCCCTTCAGTCGATCCAGTGCGCCGGCCGGACGGCAATAGGCGATCAGGCTCACCAGGAAATTCATCAGGATCCGCCACTGCTCCTCCGACACGACCGATCGGATCGCCGCAACCGCTCGCTTGGCGATCACGTCGAACTCCGGATCGTCAGCCTCCACGCGCTGCAGCGCACGCAAGGCCCAGCCGACCGGGCCGGCGGCCTCCAACGTCGGTCCGGGCGTCTCCGGCAGACCCAGATACATTATATCAAACTGCGGCGCAAATCTCCCCAGCTCGGGCGGCCCATCGATCAGGGCGCGAAAGTCAAGCGATGCCTTCCAGGGCTCCCTGCCCGTATAGAACACGATGGGAATCAACGGTGGCAGCCGAGGTTCCCCGCCGCCTTTGTGATGCAAATCGTTCCAGAGCGAGATCATGTAGCGCGCCAGGCGGAACGGCATCCACGTGTCTACGGCCGACTGATGCTCCAGCAGCAGGTAAACGATCACCTCGCGGTCGCCCGCGACCTCGCGGTATGGCACACGCAGCACCATATCCGCTT
>DASXUA010000322.1:0-2054 GCA_036505095.1 Phycisphaerae bacterium | reverse complement strand
GCTGCGGCGGACGCTCGGCCCGGCGCCGCAGATTGCCAGCAAGATCGCCGCGGCGCTGACGTTTGCCAGAGGCTCGCTGCACTCGCAGGTGGCCGCCGCGCTGAGCCGCATGGCCGGCGAACCAATCACTGACGAGATGTTCGCTATCGAACGATTGCCGCCCCATCTGCGGATGACGGTTCGCGTGGTCGATGAACAAGGACAAACGCTCCAGGAGAGCCGCGATCTGGCGGCCCTGCGCCAGACGCTGGCGCCGCAGCAGCCGGCGGAGATTGTGCCGGCGGGCTCGCCGTGGCAGCGCGATGGCATCACGAAGTGGGACATTGGCGCTCTGCCGGCGAGCGTCGATCTACGGCGGGGGGACCTCGTGCTCACCAGGTATCCGGCGCTGATCGACGCGGGCGAAGCGGCGGCGCTACGACTGTGCAACACGGCCGCCGAGGCGCAGCGGCAATCGCGAGCCGGCGTGCTGCGGCTGTTTGTGCTCGCTGAACGGCGCGAGCTGAAGGCTCAGGTGCAATGGCTGCCGCAGATCGAGAAGATTCGCCTGTATGCCGCGCCGCTGGCCAAAGCGCGGTCGATCGACGAGCAACTGATCGATCTTTTGGCCGCGCGCGCGTTCTACTCGCAGGATGCAGCGCCGCTAGATGCTGACGAATTTGACGCCCAACGCCTGTTCGCACGCAAGCTGATCGTCCCGTCGGTCCAGGACCTGACGAAACTCGCGTTGCCGCTCTTCGAGTCGTACCACGAAGTCCGCCTGGCCCTGGAGCAGCGCCGGCCCGACACTTGGAAGTACGCGCTCGACGACATCCGCCAGCAGTTGGCGACCCTGCTTCCCGCCGGTTTTCTGACTTCGACGCCGTGGAATTGGCTACAGCACCTGCCGCGTTACCTGCGCGCGATTTCGCAGCGGATCACAAAGCTCGGCAACGGCCTGGTCCGCGATCGTCAAAATACCGACGCCATCGCCCCGCGTTGGCAACAATATCAACAGCGGCTGACCCAGCATCAGCAGCGCGGCTTGGATGATCCCGAACTGGACCAGTATCGCTGGATGATCGAAGAGCTGCGCGTCTCGCTGTTCGCCCAGGAGCTCGGCACGAGCATTCCCGTCTCAGTCCAGCGCCTCGACAAGCAATGGCAGAAGGTGCAGCCGTAGGAAGTAGGCCCCGGCTCGGACACCGGCTCTTCAGCGCGCTCGCGCGCGAGCACGGCGGATGGTTGTCGCGGAGCGTTTGGTCGGCTTGGGACGAGCGGTGTCAAAAAGCGGTAGGGATGGTTCGACGCGTGCGATTGCGGCTGCTGGGTGGCGTTTGCGGGCGACGCCGTTGGCCTTGGTAATGCCGTTGACCTTGTCGTCGAGACGCCGGCCGCTGGCGGTGTTCGGGGCGCTCATTGTCGGCTCCGCCGCGCCGTCGAGCGGGTCGCCCACGCAAATGTCCGCCAGCCGGGCCGTGCCACGCGTCACGTAGTCGGGCGAGAGGTCAAAGCCCAGCCAGCGGCGGCCAAGTTTCTTGGCCACGGCCAAAGTCGTCGCGCTGCCGCTGAAGGGATCGAGCACGATGTCCTTTTCGCGAGAACAACTGCGGATGATGCGGCCCAGGAGCTGCTCAGGCATCTGGCAGCCGTGAAAGCCTTTCCGTTCCTTGAACGTGCCGGCAACGCGGGGGAAATACCAGGTGTCCTCGTCCGGCGTGAAGTGGCCGGCCAGATCCTGCGGGCGGAGAATCCAGGTGTCATCGGGCAGGCGGCCGTCGGGGTTGGCCCGGCCGTCACCATAGACCAGTTGCCGGGCCGAGGGAATCCGGTTTTCCAATTCCTTCGCTCGGAACGTGAAGTTCTTTGGATGCTTGACGAAGTGGAACAGGTGGGCGTGCGAGCGGCTGAACTTCGTGGTGCAGTTGACGCCGAACGTGTAGTACCAGATCACCCAACTGCGGACGTGAAAGCCGATTTCGCGCTGGGCGAGCAGCTTCAACTCGGCCGCGTATTCGTCGCCGATCGCCAGCCAGAACGTGCCGTCCGGTTTGAGCGCGCGGTGCACCGCAGCG
>DASXUA010000321.1:0-16540 GCA_036505095.1 Phycisphaerae bacterium | reverse complement strand
AAACGCGCCGCTCGCCGGGAAGGAGTCTACCGCCAGCAGGTGCAGCTCCGTCACGCACGCGCCGATCGCTACGTAGCTCACAGTTGTCTGCCGTCAAATAGCAAGCCAGGTAGGGACGGAGTTGAACCGCCGACCCACGCATCGTTCTTTGCTCCATACTGATCCACCTTCCTTCAAAATCCAGGGGTCTACGATTCCTTGCCATTGTTCATCTACTTTTTGCTCATCGTCATCCGTCCAGCTTGACCGCAACGCTCGGGAAGCACGCTCCCCGCTACCGACGGCTATTGACGTGCCCTTGACGCTTAGTCGTCAGTCCCCTTGTGACTCGATCATGGCAACGCCCGCAGAGGAGAGCGACGCGATCCGGGTCGTGGGCAGTGGCATCAGCAAACTCTGGATCAACATGCTCATACTGATAGATCGCGCAGCCGCAAAAAACGCATCCAAAACCGCATCGCTGACGTACGAGCCGCGCGATACCGGCTGGACTCGGACGGGGCAAACCGTGTTTGTTGCGTTCCATTTGCCAAACCCTTCCGCAGCCACAACGGCCGTCAGCGCGAGGCCTTGGCTTGCGCTCTGCTGGGACAAGAGGTCAGCGTCCAACGGGTTCGCGCGCACACGTACAGGCGCTGATGGTTACGACGCGGGTCGCGAGTTGACGGCAGCGGCAGCCCGTAGCTAATCGGCTGCGATCATCGTGCGCGCGGCGCCACGAAAAGCAACCGGGTGCACCCTACTCACGGGCGCGCTCTTGCGTCGCTTCGGGCTTCGACGGGTAGTAATTTGTCGTGCGGGCCAGCAGATCGGCCAGGGCGCGCAGGAACATGGGCGACACTTGTAGCCGCGCCACCTCGTAAGCCAAGTCCGGCAAAAAACTGTAGCAGCGGAACAATCCTACGTCGTTGCCGGTCTGATCGTGGCGCAGCGTCAAGCTGACGGCATCAACCCAGATCGGCGGCAGGCCATGGTTATCGAGCTTCGGCAGCGATTCGAAGCTGATAGTTCGTGGCTCCGCTTGCACTTGGGAAGGTTTTTTGCTCGACCGCTCCGGCGCTTTCTTCGACATAGGCGTACCCTGTGTTCGTCGTCTCAACGCAACTGGTTGCGGCCTCTACGAGCTTGGCCTTTGCTCCGAGTGCGTGCAGCAATCGTCCCGCGACGTCGAAGGTGCAATTCTGTGCGGAGTGAACGATTCGCGTGACGAATGGCGATTGCATGTGTGCCGCGTCCGCGAGCTGCGCCTGCGTCCAGCCAAGTTCTCGCAGTCGCCTTAGAACAATGTCCGCGAGATCAAGCCGAAGTTCGTAGCCAACGGCTTCTGGCGTGCTCTCGAACTGCGAGAGGTCATCGAGCAATTCGCGGATACCTGACATTTTCGGTCTTCCTCCAGTTTCCATCGCGCTTGATTGCGGCGACAGCGTCAATGCGTTTTTTCTGGCCGTCCGTGAGTTGTTGGCCGTGTTTCAAGAAGGCATCCATGCCGATGAAATGTGCTCGACTATCGTTTTCGTAAAACCCAATGATCCTGAACAGGCTGTCGATGGGACCAACGCGGTAAACGCCGTCCCATTCGAGCCGGATCGGCCCGTCCGGCCCCTCGTGAAGCCGGAATCCGTTTTGCGCCCATCTCTTCAGTCGCTTCCAAAACGAGCCGTCAGGGTCGCCTTTTCTGCGAAACTTCTGGATTGCCCTTTCGGCGCTCCGAGAAAGCCAAACCCGCGTGTTGCACGGAACGCCGAAATTGACTTCGGTCACTTCGTGCATGGGAGTTTAACTTATAAGTTAATGACCGTCAAGCGACCACAACAGTAGCCCCATCGTCTGGGCCCAGACAGCGCGCCCAGCAGCGCGCGGGTTGCTGGAACGTTCCCAAGTACTGGGTAGGGGCGGAGTTGAACCGCCGACACACGGATTTTCAGTCCGTTGCTCTACCAACTGAGCTACCTACCCGCACGCTCCGCCAAGGCGGACACGCGAGCGACGGGGGATTATACCGACGCGCGGGCGGCGGTCCACGTAGCGCCGGCATCCCTGCCGGCCTGTACCGCCGGCTTCCAGCCGGCGCGTGACAAGCGGCGGTTTCGCGGGCAGCCATTCGCGCCGACAGGTCGCCACGGCGACTCGCTGCGGCGAGATGTCGGCGATACCTGCCGGCAAGATGCCGGCGCTACACGGCGGGCGGGACGCCCCCCCGACACATTTTGACAAATTTTTTTCTTGACGGCCTACTAGAGACGTAGTAATATTCCGATGATCTTAGTAGACGAGGCGCACGATGGCTAAGAACCTGCCCCATATCACCGAGGCCGAGCTGCGGATCATGAAGGTCTTGTGGCAGATCGGCTCCGGCACGGTGCGCGATGTGAAGGACCGACTGGCGGCCGAGGGCGGGGAACCGCCGGCCTACACCACGGTCATGACGCTTCTGAATTCGCTGGCGGTGAAAGGGGCGCTGAGCGTGGATCGCGATCGGCAGCCGTTTGTCTACCGGCCGGCGCTGCGACGGGAGCAGGTGCTGCGCCAGCGGCTCAAGCAATTCGTACAAACAGTCTTCGACGGTCAGGCGGGTGAACTCGTCCTGCGCCTCGTCGAGGACTCGGATTTATCTCCCGACGAGTTGCGGCGCATCGAAGCCAAAATCGAAGCCCGCGAGCAGGATTCGCGCAAGCGCGGACCATCCATGCCCGAGAAGGGAGGGGCATGAACATGCTGGCCATTATCGATATCTCTCGGCTGAATGCCCTGGCAAGCGGTCTTTGGCAGTGGGTGGGATACGCGCTGCTGTTCGGCACCGCTTTGGCGCTGGTGACCTGGATCGTCGTGAAAACGGTCGGCCGTCGCGCGCGACCGGCGCTGCATGCCACCTTGTGGCTGATCGTGCTGATCAAGTTCGTGGTGCCGTTCGGCCCATCATTCTCCTGCTCGCTCGCGAGTACGCTGCAGACGCTGACGCGCTGGTGGCCGTCAGCGGCACCCGCGCCGGCGGTCACGGCGAACGCGGCTGGCCAGAGCGGCTCAACTGTGCTGACGTTTGTGACCCTCGATCCCGCTGCGGTCGTGGCTCCGACTGCCAGCGCTTCGGCGCCGCAATGGCCCGTGCTCACGTGGCTGGCCATCGCCTACATCGCCGCTGTGCTGGTGATGGCAACGATTCGGCTGCGTGCCTACTGGCGTTTCGCCGCTGGTTGCCGCGAGCTTGCGGCACCACACGGCTCGGTCATCGATTTAGTCCGCGACGTCTGCACGCGTTTGCGCATACGCCGCGTGCCGAACGTGCGCCTCAGCGACGACGCGCCGGCCCCATTCATTCTGGGTGTCTGGCGTCCGATGTTGATCCTGTCCCGCCGGCAACTCGTTCGGACGGACGAGCTGGAGGCGGTCGTGCTGCACGAAGTCGCGCACCTGCGCAGGCGCGATTTGTTCGTGCGCTATACGCAGTGGCTGGCAGGAACGCTGTTGTTCTTCTGGCCCGTGGTGGCCTGGGTGAACCGGCGGATCGACCTGGCGCGCGAGTGCGCGTGTGACGAGTGGGCTCTGCGTCACGGGCGGCTCGCGGCCGGGGATTATGCGCGGTGCTTGTTGAGCGCACTGCAACCCGCGCGATCTCGCTGGAGGGCCTATCGCCCGGCCGCCATGGCCGCAAACCTGACTTCTGTTGAGAGGAGAATCGAAATGATCATGCGAACTTCCCGTCGTCAAAACCAATTTGGCCCGTTGGGGCTGCCGCTCATGCTGCTCACGCTGGCCTGGGGCGGATTCGCGCTGAGCGGCGCCGCCCGCGCCTATTGCCCGCCCGAAAATGGCGATGGCGATAACAGCGTTCAGGCGCAGGACGAAGTGTTCTTCTTTTCGGATTCAAGCGCGGAGGGCGAGCCGGGGGTCTTCAACATCGAAGTCGAAGCCATCGAAACCGCACCGGCGGTCATAGACCTCACAGACACGACTGATGAACCGATCGCCATCCCGCTGTCCGCGCCGGACGGCACGAGCCGCGGAACGGCCAAGGTGTCCATCCGTCGCCGCATCGGCGGAGGCGGGCCGGAGTTCAATTTCAAGGGAGGCCCCTATTCCGAAGAGAAGCTGGCGGAGTTCTTGGCAGCGCACCCGACCGCGGACGCCGATGCCGACGGCCAGCTTACGCCGACCGAGCGCGATGCCTATCTGGTGGTCGTGGCCATGAGCCGGCCGGCCGACGTTCTGAAGCAATTCCCGTCCGCCGACCGCGACCAAAATGGAACGCTCGATCTTAACGAATCCATTCGGCTGGTGAGCGGTGGAATCGTGTTCCGCACGCGTGTGGCCGCGCCCGCGGTTATTGCGGCTCCCGCGGGCGCAGAGCACGCGGAAACCGGCACCGTCATCCGGAAAGAAGTCCACGCTATGGCGATAGCGGCGCGCGTTGCCGGGGACATGGCGAGCGCTCTGCCTGCAAGTCCCAAGCGTCTCGAGGAGACGGCGGCCTGGCTGCTGGAGAACATCCCGACCGTGCCGACGACAGCCGATGTGGCGAAGATGCAGAAGACTGTCGAGGAGGCCCCGAACGCAGCCTTGCTCGCCGAGCACCCTGAGGCCGATACGAACCACGACGGCAAGCTTTCGGTCGACGAACGCGAAGCTTTCTTCAAGCAGATGGAAGCCCAAGCCGCGCGCAAGATGGCCGAGCGTTTTCCGGAGGCGGATGCCGACGGCGACGGGGCCGTCACGCCGGAAGAACTGGCGAACTATCACCTGTCGAAACTGCCTAACGGAGAGGCGGCGCCGGAGGGGCGCGGTGTACGCAAGATGATTTTCATCACCCATGACGAAGGCGGCGCCGGCGAGACGGAGGACGTGGTGATCGAGAAACCCTGAGCGGCGCTCCGGACGCGGCGATATCCAGCTCCGGCGGGGGTCGCCGCAGCAATTCTTCATCGACGCGCGGGCGGCTGGCGGTTAAAGACCGTGAGCCGCCCGTTTTTTGTGCGGCTATCAGGCTGCCGGTCCGGTGCTGCAACCGATTCATTTTCCCGTTGTAGATTTCCGCAGCAGGGCTTTGCGCGGTATGCTGTCTGACAATTCCCGGCAAATGCCGGCATGGAGCCACCCGTGAGGATATCCCACCCATCGTTGCGTTTAGTCGCCTGCTGCGTGTGTCTCTGCACGCTTCTGGGGTTTCCGGCGCTTGCCTTCGGGCAAGACAAGAAGCTGCCGGAGGCGTGGTTCTTTGGTGAGCGTCCCGCGGGGCTGAAAGGGCTCGAAGGTAAGCCCCCGCCCGAATTGAAGCTCAAGACCTGGATCGGTGATGCAGTTGACGTGCGTGCGTCGCGCGGCAAGGTCTTGGTCATTGACTTCTGGGCCACCTGGTGCGGGCCGTGCATGGCGGCCGTCCCGGAAAACGTCAGAATTGCAAATCAATACAAGGAGCGCGGCCTGGTCTTGCTGGGCGTGCATGACGCCAATTCGGGCTGGGAGCGGGCTCCGGCGGTCGTCAAAGAGAAGAACATCAACTATTCCGTGGCGCTCGACGAGGCGGGCGGTATATCCGCGAAGGCCTTCAATCTCGCCTTTTGGCCCACCTATATCATTGTGGATCGCGCGGGAATCGTGCGTGGGGCCGGCCTAAGCCCGGGCCATCTCGAAGAAGCGGTCAAGCTGCTGCTGGCGGAGCCGGCGCCGGAGGGGATTAATGAGGCCGCCGGCAACGAGTTGCCGGCCGAATGGTTCTATGGTGGTTTGAACCGTCCGGCCGCTTTCAGGGCGTTGGAGGGCAAACCACTGCCCGAACTGACCGCGGCCGACTGGCTCGGCGAGCCGCTCACGGCCGCGGATACGCGCGAGCGCGTGCTCGTGTTGCACTTCCTGGCTTCCGGCAACGGCACGTCGATGAAGCAGGCCGAAGTGCTCGCGGCGCTGGAACGCGAAATAGGGTCGCAGGGCGTCGTCTTTAGCGCCGTCTGCGCGGCGGACGATTCCTGGGAGACGCTCACAAAAATCGCAGGTGAGGGGCGCGTCCCCAGCCGTCTCTGTCATGATGCTCCGGCCGTCGGCGATCAGCCGGCCGGCGCGACCGGCGCCATCGCGGCCACGCTGGGGCTGCGTTATGTACCTTGCACCGTACTGGTGGATCGCGCCGGGGTTGTTCGGGCCGCGGGCGTGCGCGTCGAAAGTGTCAAAGAGATTGCGGGCAAACTGCTGGCGGAGAGCACTCCGGCGCGCCGGGATGGCGACGCCGCGGCCGAACCCAACCAGAACAATTGAAATCGAGGGGAACAGCACGTGACCACGACCGCGCCCACACGAATAGGTCCGATGGGTCCAATTGGCCCGATCAGCTCGGAGCGACTGTGTCCATTCGCGGATACGGTGCGCGCGCATGTGGCCAAAACGGTCGTCGGGCAACAGATCGTGGTCGAGCGCATTCTCATCGCGCTGCTGACCGGCGGTCATCTGCTGCTCGAGGGCGTGCCCGGCATCGCCAAGACCTTGCTCGTGCAGGCGCTCGCGCGGGCCATCGATCTGAAGTTCGCCCGCGTGCAGTTCACGATCGACCTGCTGCCCTCCGATATCGTCGGCTCCGACATCCTGGATCAGCGCACGAGCGAATTCCGCGTCCATCGCGGGCCGATTTTCACGAACCTGCTGCTGGCCGACGAGATCAACCGCGCCTCGCCCAAGGTGCAGTCGGCGCTGCTGGAAGCCATGCAGGAGCGGCGCGTGTCGATCGGCCAGACCACGCACGACCTGCCGGCGCCCTTCCTGGTCATCGCCACGCAAAACCCGGTCGAGCAGTCCGGGACCTTCGAGTTGCCGGAGGCGCAGCTTGATCGTTTCATGCTGCGGCACCGCCTGGGTTATCCTTCGCCCGAGGAAGAGGCCGAGGTCGTGCGGCGGCACCTGGCATTGAAGTTGAAACGGCAGGGGGAGGGGGCCGTGCCGATGACCGCCTTCGACGCGATCGAGGACGGCAGTCGCCTGCACATCCGCGACCTGACGGAAGCGATGGCCGCAGTGCAGCGCGTGCACGTCAGCGAGGTGTTCGTGCGCGATTGCGTCGAGCTGGTGAACCTGACGCGCAGTCACAAGGACGTCGAGCTGGGTTGCAGCCCGCGCGCCGCGCTGGCGCTGGTGCAGGCTTCGCGGGCGCGGGCCTTCATCCACGGGCGTGAGTACACGATCCCCGAGGATTTCTTTGCGCTGGCGCCCGACGTGGCCCTGCACCGCATGCGGCTGACGTACGAAGCCTTGGCCGCTGGGCGGCGCTCCACCCATGTGCTCGAAGAGCTGCTCCGCACGTTGACGTGACCCATCCCATGCGACACGCCGCGCAACATTTGCGTCCGCCGGACGAGCTCTTTCATGCGGATTTCGAAATGGTCGTGCGCCGCTTGGCCGACGACCTGGCGTTTGGGACCGACGTCTCGCGCTTCGTCGGCTCGGGTTTGGAATATGCGCAGTCGCGACCGTACGTTCCGGGCGATCCGATCAAAATGATGGATTGGCGCATCACGGCGCGCGTCGGCCGGCCCTTCGTCAAGGAATACGAGACGCTCAAGCGCACGTGTCTCTACCTGGTTGTGGACACGTCGGCGTCGATGGGGGTTGCCTCGACCGCGCTGACCAAGCATGACATGGCCGTCTGGATCGCCGCGGCGGTCGGCCTGCTCGGTCAGCGGCATCTGCGGCCGGTGGCGATTGTCGGGGGCGGCGAGCGCGAAACGCGCCTGCTTCCCAGCTTGGTGCGCAGTGAGCTCTGGCAGGCGCTGGAACCGCTGCGCAGCGGCAACCTGACCGAGCGCACGCGCCTCTCGGAGCGGCTCAACCTGCTGGACGTGCGCGCCGACCACACCAGCGTGGTGCTGGTGATCACCGATCTGCATGACGCGGCAGTCATGGCCTCGTTGCGGCAGGTCGCGCAAAAACATGAGTGCATTGTGGTCCATATTGTGGATCCCGCGGAGGTCGGCGCTCTGCGCTGCGGCTTCTACCTGGGGCAGGAGGCCGAAACGGGGCGGACGTTCGTTGGCGGCGGCCGGACGCGCTGGACGCGGACCGCGGAATTGGATGCGGAACTCGTCAGCAGCGGTATCAGTTGCGTGCGCTTGCGGACCGACGAGCCTTTCGTAGCCCCGCTGCGTCACTTTCTGGCCGCGCGGGTTATCAGTGGGCGGGGGTTGCGATGAACCTGAAGATCAGCGCGTGCCTTCTGGCGTTCGTGGGTGCCCCACCCTTCGCGGCCTCATACGAAGAGTGGGGGACTGATGATTCCGACAGCCGCACGGCAGGGGCCGCCGCAGTCATGTCAGACGCGATCATTGAGGTGCGTGGCATCTCCGGCGTGGTTGAATTCCGCGCCTCCGGACCGCGCCTGCGCGCGACGCCGCGCCAGTCGCGCGAAGCGCCCATGCTGGTGCGCGTCGCAGATGCTCGGCAGCGGGAAGATGGCGAAACCGACTATCGCGTGGAGTTTATCGGTTTGGTTGCCGGTGATTACGATCTGCGTGAATACCTGGAGCGCCAGGACGGCTCTGCGTTGAACCTTGCGGCGCTGCCAGTCCAAATCCATTCACAGCTCGCTCCCGACCACGGGACCGATCTGTTCTCCTCGAGCGCCGCGCTGACCCTGAACGCCAGGCGCTACCGGACGATGGCGGTCTTGCTCGCAATCGCCTGGCTGAGCGTGCCGCTGATCTATGTTGTTGTGCGGGCGCTGCGCCGCCCGCCCGTGGTGCCCACGCCGATTGCGGCGCCGCCGCCTTCTTTCGCCGATCAACTGCGACCGCTGGTGGAAGGCGCGCTCCACGGCTCGCTCTCGATCGCGGAGCGCGGACGGCTCGAGTTGCTCATGTACCTCTACTGGACCGAGCGGCTCGGCTGGACGGGGCCGCAGGGCGAGATCGTCAGCCGCCTGCGGAGTGAGTCTGAAGCCGGGAACGTGCTGCGCGCCGTGGAACGCTGGCTGCATGCGCCGCGCGCTGCGTCCGAACACCCGGACGGTGAAGTGGTGTCGCTGCTGGCGCCCTATCGGTACGCGCCGGCGATCAACGCGTCCGGCGCAGAGTCACGTCTGGAGGGCGCGACATGACTTTCGTCCACCCATGGGTGCTGCTGCTGCTCGCACTTCCGGTGCTGCTGCTGGTGACGCCGCCGCGGCGCGTGTTCGGACTGGCCATGCCGTTCGATCACCATCACCATGCTGCGCGACGCTGGCTGTCGTGGCTGCTGGCGGCGTTCGAGCGCGTGCCGGCACTCGTGTTGGCGGCCGTGATCCTGATGCTCGCGGGTCCGCAGATGCTCAAGCAGCCCAGGCAGGTTCGTTCGCTCACGAATATCCAGTTTTGTCTGGATGTTTCGGGCAGCATGACGGCCGAGGGGCGCTATAAGAACGCGCGCGAAGCGATCGAGCAATTCATCAAAATACGCGAGGGCGATGCGTTCGGCCTGACGCTGTTCGGCTCGCACCAGATTCGCTGGGTGCCCCTGACCAAGGACTTGAAGGCCATCCGTAATGCGCTGCCGTTCGCCAACCCGGAGAACCAGCCCCTGCACATGGCCGGCACGCGCATCGGCGCCGCGCTGCTCTTCTGTCGTGACAACATGACTCAGGAGGCGGTCCGCGGTGATCGGCTGATCATCCTCGTCTCGGACGGCATGAGTTCGGATTTGGGCGAGGGCTTCGCCGAGGCCGACTACGCCAAGGAGTTGCAGGACGCGAAGATCACGCTGTTTCACATCCACGTGGGCAGCGAAGACATGCCACAGGAGGTCATCGACCTCGCGCATCAGGCCGGCGGCCAGGCGTTTCACGCGCGCGATGCGGCCAGTCTCAAGCAGGTCTTCGAGCACATTGATCGGATGAAGCCGGCCCAGTTCTCGCCGGGCGGGACGGTGCCGATGGACCACTTCACGCCCTTCGCGCTGGCCGCGGTGGTGTTGATGGGCGTTCACTTGGTGGGCCTGATGGGGATGCGACACACGCCATGGTGATGACGCCGTTATTGATCGCCTGCGCCGCACTGGCCAGCTCCTTTCTGGCGGAGTGGCTGCATCGCCGACGGCTGCAGCGCGTTGCCCGGCTGGCTTTCGGACCCACGGGCGCACCGGCCCGCTGGGCAGCGGCCGCGCCTGCGCTGCGCTGTGCGTGCGTGGCGGCCACGGCGTGGGGCGCGACGACGCTGGCGTTGTACGACCCGGTGCATGTGGATGAAAAGCCGGCGAAACAGGCTTCCAAGCAATTATTGATCTGCATGGATGTCTCGCCCAGCATGATGCTGAAAGATGCCGGTCCCGCCGCTGAGAAAGTGACGCGCGCTGCCTGGGCGGGAAAGGTGGTGCACGGCATTCTCGACCGCCTCGATACCGACACCACCCGCGTGACGCTGTTTGCCTTTTACACCGACGCGCTGCCGGTCGTGCAGGAGACGTTCGACAAAGAGGTGGTGCGCAACGCGCTCGACGGACTGCCGATGTACGTCGCCTTCGAGCCGGGCGCCACCGATATGCACAAGGGCGTGACGAAATCTCTGGAGTTCGCACGCGTCTGGCCGCGCAAGAGTGCCATGCTGGTGGTCATCAGCGACGGCGACGCTTCGGCGAATACCGCGCCGCTGCACGTGCCCGATTCGATCGCCGACACCATCGTCATTGGCGTGGGCGATCCGTTCCGCTCCAGCGTGATCAACGGGCACGGCTCGCGGCAGGATGCGGACTCGTTGAAACAACTTGCGGCGCGGCTCGGCGGCATCTATCACAACGGTAACGAGAAGCACCTGCCCAGCGAGGTGCTCGACAAGCTCGCGGTCACCAGCCCGCGCACGCCGCTGGGCATCGGCTTGCGCGAGGCCGCGCTCATCGCCGTCGGTTGCGGGGCAGCGCTGCTGGCGCTGCTGGAGCCGGGACTGATTCTGTTCGGCCGTCCGCGCACGTTCCGTCGCGATCGCGCGCAGGTGTCGCGGCGCGCCCGGACGGATGCCTCGGCTGCGAGCGTCCCCTCCGCCGGTGCGAGAATTCTCACTCGCCCCCACGAGCGTCCACTGGAGGTCGCCCCATGAAATACTCACGAGTGCCCTGGGCGCTATGGGCGGTGCTGCCCGTGGGCGGGCTGGCGTTTCATTATGGTCCCGGTCAGCGGCTGTTCCTGGACGAGCGCGCCGCCGATCTCCAGCGCTCCGCCGATCAGCTCGAGCGGGAAGCCATGGGCCAGCAAGGCGCCGCTTACGCCAAACACCTCGAAGCGCTGCAAGCGCGCCGCGCCGCATTGCTCGATCCCGCTCCCGAAGCCGAGTCCCGCGCGCGCGAGGCGACCGAGGCCGAGTCACGTGCCTTCCAGAAAGCTAGCGCCGCCTGGAAACGGGCGGCCGAGGCCTTTGGTCAGATTCAAGAGGCCGCCACGCATGCCTCGCCGGAAACGCTGCAGAAGATTCGCTGGTCGCGCAGCCGCGCGCTGGTGCGCGCCGGTGACATCTGGACCGGCATCGCCGAGTTGGAGAGCATGATTGACGAATTCGAGCGGGCCGGCAGCGCCGGCTCGGTGCTGGCGCGGGCCACGCGCGAAGAGCTGGCATCGGCCTATTACTACGCGGCCAGGCTGATGCGCCTCTCCGGCGATCCGGCCGAGGAATGGCTGTTCGAATCCGGCAAGGCCCGTCAGCATTTCCGCTATCTGGCCGAGCAGGCGCGCGCCAAAGGACTCGGAACCGAAGTGGCGCAGAATCACGAGCGCAACGTGGAGTTAGTGCTGGACCTGGAACAATCCAGCCTTTTCGAGGTTCAGGGGAAACCGCTCCCGAAAGATTCGCCGCTGGGCCGCGCCGGCAATCGGCCGGGACGCGGTGACGGCAAACGAAAACGGCCACCGCAGCAGCGCGACGGACGCGGCGCAGGCGGCGCCGAAGACGTCCGTACCGGTTGGTGATCTATGTCACGGATGTGCTCTATGTGTAATCTTGCGCCAAAAACCGCGGAATGTGTTTGCAGAGTTGGTACGGCAAACACTCGGATGTGGGCCGTCACCCTTACGTTTAGCCGCAGGCCCGCAGGGCCGCGCTGCGGCCCGCGCGAGCGTGCCGGCTCGCAGGCCGCAGCGCACCCCTTCGGGGTTGCAGCTAAACGTGGCGGCGCGCGCCGCAGCTTTGTGACAAGCACCCCTATCGCTTTGCTGACGGCAAGCATATGGGGCGCGGCAGCGCTCGGTCAGTCGGCCGTCCCAGCGCAGCCGGCAAGAACCCGTGCTGCGGCCGTCATCCAAACCGCGCCGACTTCGCAGCCGGCGACCGCGCCTGCAAATACGACCAGCCCCACCGCAGCTCCCGAGTCGCCGGCAGCTCAGACCCAGCCGGCGGCCGATCTCTCTCCGCAGGAAATCGCGCGACTGCGAACGACGTACACCTCGCTTTCCGAGCGTGAAAAGGCCGAGATGGTCGCCGTTTATCAGGACATGGGCGTTGATCTGTTGGCGGCGCTGGGACTCAAGCCGGCCGCCGATCCGAGCAAGGGTCCGCCGGCCAAGAGCCTGCCCGATGCCGTGCGGGCCCTCGACTTCGCCCGCAAGCCCGAGGCGGTGCTGTCGGCCCGGTCGCAACTGGGGTTCGCGGCGCGCGTGATGCCTGACCTGAAGAACAGCGAGCCACTGGCCAAGTGGCTGCACATGAATGTCATGGCCGGCGAATGGGAGGCGCTCGGACAGTTCCTGCCCCTGCTGAAGCCCGACGAAGCCACGGCCGTGTACTCACAAATTCTGCGATCGACCAACGAAGGCGCGCAGAGTCTGCTGCCGGAAGAGGTGCTGGCACTGGGCGACGCCTGCCCCGGCGAGATGGCCGATTGGCAGCTCGACGTGCTCGCGCAGATGTTGAAGAACTCCGCGAGCAGCTTCGGCAAGGGCCAGCTTCTGGCACAAATCAAATCCGGCACGCGCCTGTTCGGCGCGCAGGATGACGCCCGCCGCGAGCGCACCGTGCGCCTGCTGGTGGGGGCCGGACTGGCGCTGGAGGCCTACGAGTACCTGCCATCCCTGGAAGAGGCACGCCAGCGCGGCGACGCGCGCGTGGTCTATGGTCATGCACGCTATCACCAGGACCTGCTCGCCACCGGACGGAGCGCCGAAAAGGAGGAGCTGCTCCTGACCCGGGCCTGGGAGCTGCTGTGCGAAGTATCACTGATGTCCAGCGCGGAACCGGCGCTGCGCAAGGACGCGATGCGCCGTGCCATCGAGTTGCTGACGCGCGTTCCGCCGGCGCAAACCCGGGATTGGCTGACGCAGGTATTCGCCAGCGAGGTGCTCGGTCCGGCCGCGCTGGAACTGGTCGCAGTGCAGGCGATGACCTTCCGCGACAAGAAGATCGACGCCGCCAAGCGCGCCGAGGGCATCGCGACCATGAAGGCGGCCGTCGATAATCTGCTGCGGCAGCAAGACCTCGACATGCAGACCTTGCGGGTCCCGCTGCGCATGCTGACGACGGCGCTGGCCGACGAAGTCGATGCGGCCGTCAAGGAAAAAGGCGAATTCAAAGGTGTGCCGCGCGAGACGGAGTTGCTCTTCCGCGCCTCGCCCGATGAGCGCTGGCTGGGAGCCATTGAGCCCAGCGCCAGCATCCGCGGCTATCGCGCCGCGATCGCCATCGCCACCATTGCCGACGAAACCGACGCGGCCCTCGACGTGCTCGCCAATGCCGTGAAACGCTTTCCGGAACGCGGGACGGAGTTTGCGGACGAATTCCTGAAACTGTGGGAGAAGCGGCTGAATCCGAAGACGCGTCCCGATGACCCCAACGAGAATCCGTATTTCTTCTTCTACCAGCAGCGCATGCCGGCGGCGCCGCTGACGCGCGGGCGACAACGCCGCAATATCGAACTCCTGGAACGTCTCATTTCGATCCTGGACGCGATGGGCGTGTCGGCGCGGCACCTGCCCAGCGTGACCGCCGTATTCAAAGGCTGCCACGCCCGCACGGAGGTTTTCCAGCGTGAGGAAATCGCGCACGTGTTCGGCCCGCTGGAGGCGCTGTCGGCCGGTACGGCGGCGGCGCTGGCCGAGTCCATGCGCGTCGGTCTGGGCGGCGATTGGCGCAGTCGTCAGGTGCAGCGCACGTACGGGATGATGCGCTCGCGCGCCGAAATCAGCGCGGCCGTCGAGTTGGGTTACGAGCTGGCGATCGAGCTGGCCGACCGGGCGATCGCGCTCGAACCCGATTCCTGGCGGCATGCGGTGCTGAAGGCGGCGCTCAGTTACGATCGCGTGCAGTTCAAGCAGGTCCAGGAGAAGGAAGACTTCGCGACGTTCAATGAATACCGGCGGCAAGCGTTTTCGGCCTTCGAGCAGGCCTCGTTGCAATATGCCGGCCTAGTGGCCAAAGGGCTGGAACGCGACAGTGCCGGTGTTTACATGCTGTGGTTCTCGGCCGTGCTGGATGTCGGGCAGGCAGCGCCGACCACCACGCAAGAAAGCACGACGGCCGATGCCGCCGCCAGCGAGGATCAGATCCGGCGCATCCGTCAGGCGCTGGCGGCGCTGCCGCCCGATGCGTTCGATCGGCATATCGGCACGTTCGCGCGCGACGTGGTCGAATCGCTGCCTCAGGCCCCGCCCGAGAAGAAGCCGACTATCGTGCGCGCGGCCGTGCAGATTGTCGGCGATCACCCGGCCGGGGCGCCGCTGCGCCGGCTGCACGAGTTGTATGAAGACCTGCTCAAGAATGAAATCCGCCTGCGCATCACGGTCGATGGCAGCGATCGCGTTTCGAGCGATAAATTGTTCGCGGCCGTGCTCACGCTGCGCTACACCAATTCGGTCGATCGCGAGACCGGCGGGTTCGACAAATACCTCTATCCCGATGCCTTCGTGCGTATCGGGAATCAATATCGCAGCATGAACTACCAGGCCGCGCTGCGCAAGAGCATCGAGACGGCCCTGGGTCAGAGCTTCAGCATCGAATCGATTGGGTTCTTTGAGCCGCTCACGCCCTCGCGCGCCGTCAAGGAGGAGGGCGAGCTCGATTGGCAGGAAAAGCCGATGGCTTATGTGCTGCTGAAGGCCAAGGACCCGAGCGTCGATCGCCTGCCGCCGATCAGCTTCGATATGCACTTCGACGATCAGACCGGACCGGTCACGCTGCCGATTGTCAGCGATTCACCTCCGATCGATGCGACCGGCGCGCCGGAACCGCGGCCATTGAAGAAACTGCAAGTCGACCAGACACTCGACGCGCGCCGGCTGGCCTCCGGCGCCGACCAGCGCACGATTACGCTGGAGGTGCACGCGAAGGCCGAGGGCATCGTCCCCGAGATCAACGACCTGCTCGATGGATTGGGCAGAGCGCTGCCCGGTTACGAGATTGCGGCCGATGGCATCGAATCCCGGCCGCTCAACATGGTGCAGTCCGACGATCCGCGCCCGCGGCGTCCATGGGACACCGCTTTGGAAGAAAAGACCGACTACGCCAAAGCGGACGAAGACGGCATTTTCCGGATGGCGGCCGAGCGCTCGTGGCTAGTCACCTTCAAACCCACCGGTGCCGCCGTGGGCGATTTGTTTACGCTGCCGAAACTGAAGGGCGGGCTGGAAGGCACTCTGGCGTCGCGGCAGTACGCCGATATGGACATTACTGAGGTTCAGGGCGCGACGGTCGCGATTGTGCCGCGCTGGTCGTTGGCGGCTAAAGCCACGCTGGTGCTGGCCATCGTAGCACTGCTGGGGTTAGTCATCTGGCGCTTGCTGCGGCGCCGCAAGCAAGTGGTGATCGTCAGCGACGCATTCGCTTTTCCGCGCCGTATCACGCCACTGAGCACCATCGCCACGCTGCAGCGCATCGGTCAGCAGACCGCCATCCTCAATCCGCAGCAGCGCGAATTGTTGGCCACCGACATCGCCGCCGTGCAGCGCGCCCACTTCGGCCCCAACGGAGCGGTGCCGCCCGACGAGGGCGCCATGCGGGCCATGTTGGAGCGCTGGTCGGCGGCGGTGCGCCGTTAATGCGCATCGCTGTTGATCGCGATGCGGCGCAGGTGGTCCCAGGCGTACAGACCGGTGTCGTGGCCGTCGGACCAGGTGATCTTGATGGCGTAGTTTCCGACCAACTCCAGCGCGCGGATTTCGATGTCTTCGGGAATGGTCCTGACATCCAGCGTGCGGATGCCAGTGCGCTCGTCGATGCATCCGGCGCAGCGGCATTCGCCGCGGAGCCGCTTGAATCCATAGCGCGTCACCTGACCCTCGGGCCAGGTGAGCTGCAGCACGCGCTCTTTGCGAATGGCTTTGATGTCGCTCGGACCGGAAATCACGTCAGAAGCTCAATCAGAACCGCCAAGACGCCGAGATCGCCAAAACCCTTTCATGATGATTTCTCTTGGCGACCTTGGCGTCTTGGCGGTTTTCATTTGGTTATCGCCCGACTACGCAGATGCCATACCGCTCGGCCAGTTCGACCATGCGCTCACGCTCGATCAGCAGCGTCTGGCCGGCTTCGACGACCAGGACCTTGCCGCCGTGACGATGCAGGTTCTCGATGGTATCGGGGCCTACAGTCGGCACGTCGAAGCGCCGGTCCTGATTGGGCTTGGC
>DASXUA010000320.1:0-2597 GCA_036505095.1 Phycisphaerae bacterium | reverse complement strand
ACGGCCGTCAGGGCTTCCAGCCCATCGGCCGCACACACCACGTTGTAGCCATTCTGCTTCAGGACGGCCGCGATCGTTTTGCGGAAGACGGGGTTGTCGTCGACGACCAGGATGGTACTCATGCGGGCACCTCATGAAGCGAGTCGCTCCGGCCGCGCGCGGCCCGCGCGTCTCCGTTGAAGGGGACCACAGGTCGCGTCGGCGTTTTTGGATTCGCACTTCAGGGGACGGCGGCGCCCGGTCGTGGCCGTTGCCCCGCATCTTTATCGGTGCCGGCGCGGTCGATCTTGAGCGCCGAGACGGCCTACGGCCGCTTGCGTTGGCGACTTGGAGCGCTGGATGCCCTAATCATAAGTGGTGAGCGGGGGGGATGGCGGAATGGGGAGCAAGGGATCGAGATAAGCGCGGGCGGGGACGGGGGGCACGGCAGCGCGCGCCGCGCCCCTGTGAGTATGCTGCTAGGGCTGGCAGTCGAAGGAGGTTGTGGAGCATCACTGGCACTCGAGCGCGTCAATCCCGAGAGCCTACGGGCAGTTCGCGACGGTCTTTCCGTTCCAGACCTCCGTCGTGTTGGTACCATTGAGCAACTGCAGGAGCCGCGTCACGTCCGCATCGTCGATGACGCCGTCCCGGTTGATGTCGTAATGCGCCAGGTTTGGGCCCGGATTGCCGGTGGTGATGTCCGGGTTATTGCGCGCCCGCGTGAGCGCCGACAGGTCGCCGGTGTTCGTGGTCCCGTTCAGGTCCACGTCACCGGGCAGATATTGATACTGCACCTTCTGACCGGCGATGTTACCGGCGTTGAAGGTGATCGTGCTGCATTCACGCGTCGGGATCACCCTGTCGAGCGCGATCTGGTAGGCATTGCCGCCCAGGCTCGTGACGGACGTGATGTTGGGGCAATCCGCCGAGCCCGTGCCCGAGATGTCGGTGCAGGTGACGGTGATGTTGCTCGTGGTCGGCGCCGGGTTCGGTGCGCAGCCGAACGTGACGCTGATGGTCGCGTACTGGACGCTTCCCTCCGTCGGCGTGCCGCTGCCGCCGATCCCCTGAGTGAGCGTGCTCGTGGTCCCGGTCTGGAGCAGGTCGCGAAACACGGTTCCGGGCGCGGATGGATTGTCCAGCGCGATCGGCGGATTGGCCAAGATCAGCGCGACGGGCGCCAGCGCGTCAACGACGACCGTCAGCTTGCTGATGGTGCCAAGCCCGGCCGCTCCGGTCTTGTAGAACTCCGCGTTGGCGATGGCGAGTTCGCCAGTCTTGATGACGTTTGCGACCACGTTGCGCGGCGTGATGCTGTAGGTCCCGCCGGGATCGTTGGGCACATCGAGGGTGCCCGCAGCCAGGATCTGCTTGCCGTAAGCGATCTTGCCGACGACGTTCACCCCACTGGGGAACGCAAACCCGGTCAGGTCGGTGTTCTTGATCGTATTCTGTGCACCGCCGAGGCCCAGCAGAATGTTGGCATCCTGGTATCCGGGGTACCCGGTGGGACCGACGATCCCGCCGTAGCCAGTCGGGTTGGTTGCGCCGAGGTTGAGCATGAAGTGGTCCATGGGCCAGCCGAAGGCGGTGCTGTCGGGCACCAGTCCGGCGACCACCGCGCCGTCGCTGGCGCGTGCTAGGCGCAGGTCGCAGCCCCACAGCGCCAGGCCGTCGTTCTGGGTGTCGGACAGAACGCCTTCGACTCGGTAGCGGATTCGGCATCCAGGCGGGGCGTTGACCTGCGTCGAACCGGAAACACTGTGCACAATGACAGCGAAGTTCGTGGCTGTCGCAGGCGCGGCCAGCGCGCCCGCCACGACTGCCGGATAAAGATACTTGCGCAGCATGAGCGAGTCTCCATTTCAGTGATAGGGCAGACGAAGCCGGGAAGCTGGACGGCGCGGCGCGCCGTCCGCCGAATTATTAGAGCACGATAGACGAGCGGAATTCCTCGCGCGCCGGCGGTCAGCCGCCGGCGCCGAGGAGCTGCGCGACGGCGATGGCGTAGTCGTCGGCGTTGGCAAGCCCGTCGGCCAGCAGCAGGGCGGCCGCCGACGGCAGATCGCTGGGCGAAAGCGCCTCGGCCAAGGCAGCGGCCATCTGTTCCGGCGGGCCCAGCGGCATCGCTGGCAGGTACAGAGGTTCATCGAGCGGCGTTAGGCCGCCGGGTCCGCCTCCACCGGAATCCCATGGGCACACCCCTCCGCAATTGGGCAGGTTGCCGCAGGGGAACGGATACATCTGGCAGTTGGGGCAGTCCAGCGGCGGCGCGGCGGTGGGCCGCACGTGGATCGGGCCGCCGCACACCAAGACGGTCAGGTCGCCATTCGCCAGCACGGCGTTGCTGAGCGGCGGCACGGTACAGACCATGAAGCCTGTGCCGGTGCTATGCCAGCGTTCTCGGAAGACCTTGAAGTCTTCGATGTCGGCGTCGCAGTCGGCGCTTGGACTGTCCTCAGTGCTGCCGAAGTCGGCCAGCGGGAACCAAGTGGCCCGGTCGCCGGCCCCGGGTCCGCCTTCCCCGGTGAAGCTGTTTTGGAACCTTGCGAAGTCCACAAGGTCCACGTCAAAATCAGCGTCGGCGTCCATGTAGCGCGTCATAACGATGGGTA
>DASXUA010000319.1:0-3262 GCA_036505095.1 Phycisphaerae bacterium | reverse complement strand
GTCGATGAATCGTTGGGCGCTCGCGAGCCGGCGGGCGAGACGCCTGCCCAACGCGAAACACTGGATCCGGCCACCTGGCAATGGACCGCCGGCGATCGGGTCTTTCTCGATCTCTTGCAGAAAGCGCACGCGCTGGGCATGCACATCATCATCGACGGCGTCTTTAATCACGTCGGCGAGGGCTTCTGGGCGTGGCAGGAGGTTCGCGCGCGCGGTCGCGATTCGCCGTACGCCGAGTGGTTCGAAGTCACGGAATGGACTGAGACTTACGGGTTCGCGCCAGAGGGTTCATCCTCCAGCCTGCGGCCGCGAAAGTGGAACGGCTGGTCGGGGCCGGGCACCAGCATGGTGCGCGTCGCGCGGCGCGGCGACGGATTGCATCCCGATTTCGAGCGCCACATCTTCGACATCACGCGCCGCTGGATGGATCCGAACGGCGACGGCGACCCGTCGGACGGCGTGGATGGCTGGCGGCTGGACGTGGCCGATGCGATCCCGCATGGCTTCTGGAGGCGCTGGCGCACGCTCGTCAAATCGATCAATCCGCAAGCGCTGATCATTGGTGAGATTTGGGGCGAAGCCAGCCCTTGGCTGCACGGCGACGAGTTCGATGCCGTCATGAATTACTCGTTCGCGATGCCCACTGTGCGATTTTTCCGCAGCGCTGCGCGATTTCCCGCAACGGATTATGTCGCGGCGTTCGAGCAGGTGCTCGATCGCCACTCCTGGAGCACGAACCTGGCGATGCAGAACCTGCTCGACAGCCATGACACCGATCGCATCGCATCCATGCTGGCGAACACAGAACGGCCTTATGATCGCCAGAATCGACCCGACCAGCCAGATTCAGATTATGATGCCGGCGAGCCGAACGAAGCTGCGTATCAAAGGCTGAGGCTGGCATCGTTCTTGCAATTCACCTGGGTCGGTGCCCCGCTGGTGTATTACGGCACCGAGGTCGGGATGTACGGGGCCGACGACCCGTTCGACCGCGGGCCGATGTGGTGGGCCCTTGACAGGCCCGACAGTCAAGGGCGGGCTGCACGCGCGGAGCGGCACGCGGATTTGCGCGCCTGGTATCGCACGCTCACCGCCATGCGCGCCCGACATCCCGCGCTGCGGCGCGGGCGTGTGCGCAGCGTGCTGGCCGACGATGCTCGTCGCGTGCTGGCCTACATCCGCTGGACGGCGGACGAGCGCCTGCTCGTGATCTTAAACGCGGGCGGTGACGCGACACGGGTCAGGCTGGATGTGGGATCGAACGCGCAGAGCGCGGCCGTAGTGTTTCCGACCGAATCGGACGGGCCGGATGTGAACGGCGGATACGTGGAGTTGGATCTGAAGCGTTCGTCGGGCACGGTGTTGAAATTGACGGATAGATAACCGCCAAGACGCTAAGGACGCCAAGGGCAGAAGGGCTGCTTTGCATCCCATAAGTACCTTGGCAATCTTGGCGTCCATGGCGTTTCTTTTCGCATGGCTGCAAGCGTTTGCAATCAGGTAGGCGGAGCGATAGGATGTCGCTGTGGCATTTTGCCCAATGGACCGTTGACACGCTGGCCACGTCAGCTTCGCCAGACGGACGAGGAGGTCTCGCTATGGCGCACTCGCCGTTGAGTTCGGGTCGTGGGTGTCATGCTCGCCGGGCGCGGCGCGGGCGCAGCGCGTTCACGCTCATTGAGCTGCTGGTGGTCATCTCGATCATCGCGCTGCTGATCTCGATCCTGCTGCCCTCGCTCAATCGGGCGCGCGAACAGGCCCGCACGGTCAAGTGCCTGGCACATGAGCGCGGCATGGCGCAGTCGGGGTTGGTCTTCGCCGACTCGCATGGCGGGCGGTTTCAGCTCGCGGCCGACCCGATCGGCATCATGGCGGCGGACCCGATGCAAAATAAATACGTTTACGGAAACAGCGGCGAGCTGCTCGCATGGCCGGTGGCGATCGGCATTGCGGCCGGAAACAAGGGCTATGGCGAAAACTGGGACTGGGGCGTGCGGGCCGTGACCTTCTCCGAGGCCAATCAGCGCCGCGAGTTCATGCACACGGATCTGGCGTTGACCCGCTGCCCGTCCGACAAAGTCGAAATCTCGACCGCGTTCTATCCGCGCGGCGCGAGCCTCAGCAGCACGGCCTACCCCGCGAATCTGCCGCCCGCGAACGGAACGGACGTGGCCTATTGGGGTTTCCTCAGCTTCGCCATCAACGAAGATGTCGTCGGCGTCGAGGGCGGCAATGCGCCGATTGATCCGGCCACGGGCATGCGCGTGCCCGCCTGCTGGCGAAATGGATGTACGGGTGAGCAGGCCGGTTCGGCGGCTTGCGGGGCCGGATATCGCTTGCAAGGAATCCTGGATCGCATCTTTGATCCCTCCACCGTCGGACTCATTTTCGATGCCGGCCCCACCACGGTGCAGCAGGCGTCGCAAACTACGAATCCCGGGGATTACGCCAACCTCGTGACAAGTGCGCAGGTCGCCGACAATGCTCCACTGGGAATCCCCGGCTATTCGTTAGCCGGTTTTCAACTTCACTATCCGAAGCGCATCTCGAATAAGCGCCATTTCAAAGGGCAGATCAACGTGGTCTTCACCGATTTTCACGGCGAGACGGCCACGCCCAAGGGCTTCATCAGCAACGCCGTGTTGCCCAACCCCGTGCCGACCGGCTACACGCCCAAGGTGCGTGTTTCGCCCTACAAACCGTTTATTGAGCAGTGATGTACTGGCCGGTCTCGGACCGGCCGTTTGAGTGTGGAGTAGAAGGAGGATTAGAAGCATGAGAAGTCATTTTTCACGATGCGCTCTTCTGGCTGGATTGACCGGCGCGATGTTAAGCGCCGCACCTCCCGGACCGCTCGACGGTGTCAACATTCCCACGGATTTCGGGGCGCCTGCGCAGCTCGCGCTCCAGAGCAATCGCACCGGGTTTGGCGACCAGGGCCAGATCATCGGCGGCCTGACATCCGGTTCCGAGGCCGACGCCCTCTACGTCCGGAACGACGACAACAATTTGTACATCGGCATCACCGGCAATCTCGAGGTCAACGGCAACGCCTATCTCATCTTCATCGACGCCGACAACAACGGCGCGACCGGACAGAACGAACTCAAGACCCAAGGCGTGGACGGTCCGCCGTTCACTCTGCAGAACCTTGGCCAGCCGACCAGCGACTGCATGACTTTCGGCACCGGCACGCTGCTGCCGGCCGGCTTCGGCGCCGACTACGTCGTGGCCGTCGACACCTTTGGCGGCACCATGTTCA
>DASXUA010000318.1:0-4549 GCA_036505095.1 Phycisphaerae bacterium | reverse complement strand
AGGCGCCGCCAGCCCGGCGCTGCGTTGCTGAGATCGATTGTGCCCAGCGTCACCCAGGTCGCATAGGGTCCGCTGGCGCCGTGATCGACGAGGCTCAAACCTGAGCTGCTGGCGCTGCGCGTGAAGATCCACGATACGCCGCTGCTGCCGTTGGCGTTGAGGAACAGGTTGTTCTGCGCCCAGTAGTCGGCCGTGCCCGCCAGCCCGATGTTCCACTGCTCGACCAGTCCGGGCGTGGGATCGATGTAGACCCAGACGTCATAGGCGCCATTGACATCAATCGTGAAGTTCGACCCGGAGATGTTCCCCCCGCCGGCGGGATCCCAGGCGATCATGGCCTTGCCGCCTTCCGGCGAAGGCGGAATCGCGTTGAGGTTGTTGGCGTCGACCACGGCGGGGTCAATCACCTTCGGGCTGACGAACGAGCCGTGGAATCCGGGGACATTCGCGCCGACTGGCAATCCGTCGACGTCCGGGCCGTTGTAACTGAATATCGTCGCGATGGAATTCGGCGCGCCGGGCGTGGCGCCGCGTGTGCCGAAGTCGCGGCCGTTGTTGTTCGTGTCGCGGCCGTCGATGAAGCGCGACAGCGAGGCCATGGTGGTATTCTCGCTGACCATATTGCCCCACAGCCCGCCCTCGCCTGGGGATACCGCGACGGCGCCCTTGTTCAACTCGTAGATCACCGTATCGAGCACGAAGCCGCCCGCATCCAGAAGTTGCAGGGCTTCGTTGGAGTTCTCCCACAGGCCTTCCGCATTGGCCGACGTGACCACCAGGTTCACGTTCGGAACACTCGCGTCGCCAATGACATAGAAGCCCCACGGCGCCAGCGTGGTCCCCGAAGGAATGGTGTAGTCATCGTTGTTGTCCCCGGGCGGAGCGACGGTGTCGGAGGCGCGCAGCGTCCAGCCGGAAATGTCCACGGACTCGTCGCCGAAGTTATACAGCTCCACAAACTCGCGCGCGTCGTCGCCGCCAGCCGGGGCGTCGTCATACTGGAACTCATTAATGACTACTGTCGGCAGCGAGCCGACGGCGACGACCGTCACACCGGCCGAGAGCGGGCTGGTGATGCCGTTGACGACCTGCGTGGCCGTGTAGGTCTGGCCCAGCACAGCCGGATGCGGCAACGTGAACGTCACGAAGCCGGTTCCCGAAGTCATCGTGCTCTGCGGTGGATCCACGCCATTGTCAACGTAGAGCGTCACCTGCGACGTGATCGGGAACAAACCGGATACGGTCACCGTCGTGGCGCCTTCGATGATGGGGGCCTGAATCAGCGGCGGCGGGATCACGTCTGTCACCGTGGCCTCGAATTGGAGCGTGTCGAGAAAGAACGTGATCGAGACGGCCGGATCGGTGGTGACGTTGGTGATGGCCAGATGCTCGAGCGTACCGCGATTGTTGGGCGCGCTCAGGACCCCATCGCCATTGAAGGGAACGATACCGCCGGTGTGCGGCACGCCATCGACGGTGACGCTGCCGGTTTGCAGATCCCATTCGACCAGCGACCAATCGGTCACCGGAATGATGACGGCGGGAATCGGAACGCGCGTGGTGATATCGCCCGCAGCGGCAAGTGTATCCAAAACCCCATTCGCGCCAGCCGCGACGATGGTTGCGCCGGGCGTGGCAGCCGCACCGGGCGCGATGACCTGCACGTCATCACCCGAGGCGGTCGTGTCGGCGAGGCCATTGCCACCGGTGAACGGCTCGATGATCGCATCGATTTTGCCGGTAGCGCCCACCCATTCGATCGTGCCGGCCGAACCGCCGTTCGTCAGTTGCGGTGTATCGATGCCGGTCTCGCGAATTCCCAGGCACAGTCCGATGCTGCCGTTGAAGAATTCGCTGACGTTCTTGATGCGCAGGCGCACCTTGCCGTGCAGGTCGAGGGCGGGGTTGGGCAGTTGCGGGGTGTTAAAGGTGGTCAGACGAACCCAGGCGTTGGGGTTGGCAGCATCCACCCAATTGAAGAAGACCTGATAAGACTGCAAACCGTCGAAGCCGCCCTGAGCATTTGAGCGAAAGGCGTCGTTGAACGCTTCGGTACCCAGCACAATGCCCTGCGTCGAGCCGGAAAACTGCGGCCGCTGGAAAACTTCTTTGGCGGTTGTGACGTTGACGGGCTGGCCCTCCCAACTGACCACAGTCGAGGGGTACTGCGCTTGCGCCGCAACGCCAGTCCATAGGACGAACACCAGCGAGCCAGCCGCGATCTTTCGTGGGCGAGCCATGATCTTTCCCCTGGGCCGATAGGATATCGTAGTTCAAGCATCTTAATAGATGCAGCCGTCGAGTTGCAACCACCGGCGCATCAGAGCGCCGCATACAAGATCACGGCCCGCGCGAGCCGCAAAGCAACTCGGGCGAGCCGTGGTTCTCAGCCATAGCGGGCGCGAAGACCCGATCCGCCATCCCGATCGCACTACGGCGGGCAGGCGTCCACGGTCGCACCGTTGAACGACTGCGTCGTATTCACGCCGTTGAGGAGCTGCACCTCGCGCAGCAGATCCTGCGTATTGACGCCTCCGGTACGATCGATGTTGTAGCGCGCCAGATTCCCGGTCTGGTTCGCGCTACCGTTATTGATGGCCTGCACCAGCGCCAGCAGGTCCTGGGTGTTGGAGGCATTGTCCAGGTTCACGTTGCCCGGATGCGAGCGATACTGCACGCGCTTGCCGTCCGGGAAGGTGATGGTGGTGCAACCAAGCGGTGGAATCACGCCTGACAAATCGATGGCGAACGTGTTGCCCGCCTGCGGCGTGACCGCAGAGATCGTCGGGCACACCGGCCGTGTGCAGGCGATGGTCACGTTGCCCAACATCGGCGTGGGCGTCGGCGCCGCGCTGTACGTCACCAGGATGGGGCTGTACTGAATCGCGCCGGCAGCGGGCGTGCCGGCCGCCCCGATACCCTGGTCGACCGTGTTGGTGGTGTTGCGATTCTGCAGCACGTCGCGATAGGGCTGACCGGGCTCATAGGGATTGGCCGCGGCGATGGGCGGGTTGGCCGCGATAATGTCCGTCGGCACCGTGATCTGCAGGTTGTCGATCGTCGGCGGACGGGTCAGTGCGTTGTTCACGATCGTTTCGCGATAACCAATGAAGAACGTGCTGGGTCCATTGCCGCTCGCGGATCCATTGAACGAATCACTGTCGAACGCGGCGCTGACATTGTCCTGGGCACGCGTCAGCGTCAAGTGGTGCCAGCCGGTGGTCAGGTGGCTCGGGTCGACGGTGAATAGCGTGACGCCGTCGGCGCCGCCGTCGTTTTCGTTCACCAGCAGCAGCCGCTGCCCGCCGACGTTACCCGTGTTGGCATCTTCCCACTTGAGGTACTTCCAAGCGAGCCCGGTGTCGCCGTTGGCGCCCGTCACACCCGCGTCGGGAATGGCGGGAACGCTGTTGTCGGCGTTGTTATCGTTATAGAAGGTGTCGGTCGTGCCGAAGCCGATCGACCAAGCCTCGTGCTCGCCGCTGGTGCTGCTCGAGACGAAGCTCGAATCAGCGCTAATGTATACATCCAGCGAGTACGCGTTGCTGAAGCGCGCCTCGCTGATGCGGGCCACCATGTTGCCGCCGCCGGTGTTGTCCCAGGCGATGGCGGCTTTGCCGCCGGTCCCGCCGCCGGAAGCCACGATCACGTTGGGATTGGCTGTGCTGACGACGGTTGGGTCGATGAAGCGAAGGTTCACGAACGACCCGGTGAAGGTGGGAACGTCAGCATCGATTGCCCCGCCCTCAAACATGTCGAGCGCAGACCCGGCGTCCGGCTGATTATTGGATGTGCCCGGCGTGAGCTTCAGTAAGCCGAAGTCAAGGCCGTTATCGCCCGTGTCGAAGCCATCCAGCCAGCGCGACCACGATTGGGCGGGACGCGTACCCGTTCCGTCTACGGAGGTGAAGTTGCCCCACAACCCGAACTCGGTTGGGCAAATCGCGACCGGTCCCTTGTTTAGCTCATACACCACGGTATCGGCGATCTGCCCGCTACCGGTGATGAGCTGGAGCGCCTCGTTGTCGTTCTCCCATAAGTTAGTCGTGCCGACGATCTGGTTAACGTTAGGAACGGTCGCGGCGCCGAGGACGTAGAAGGCGCCCGCCGCGAGCACAGTGGTGTTGGAACCGGGAGCGCCGGGGATCGTGTAGTCGGGATTGTTGTCGGCCGGTGGCGCCAATTCGTCGGAGGCTTGCAGGATCCAGCCGGAGATATCGACCGGGCTACTGCCGAAGTTATACAACTCGACGAACTCGCGGTCGTCGGTGCCGCTGTCGTCATACTGGAACTCATTGATCACAACGGTCGGTGGCGCCGCCGGTGAGGTCACGGTAATGCCACCGGACGCCGGACTGACGGCGCCGTTGACCGTCTGTTTGGCCGTGATGACGGCGCCCAGCACCAACGGGCTGACCGGAACGATGACGGTCGCCGTGCCGCCGGGGGCGGAGCCGATCGAACTGCCGTCCGAGAAGACTTCCACGAGCGAAGCCGTCGCGAACACAGCCGTCGACACGTTCGACACCGTGACGGTGGTGGCGCCGGT
>DASXUA010000317.1:0-2996 GCA_036505095.1 Phycisphaerae bacterium | reverse complement strand
GTGATCTCGCTTGCCACGAAGGTCCGCAGGGCGGCCCGGAACTGCTCGTGGTCCGGCGAGAAATGGTGTGGCAGCGGCGGCGAGTCGAGCATCGGCGTCCTCAAGCGTTCAGGGTGAGCGTCAGCGTATCGCCGGGCGATGCGCCCATCTTGCGTGGAGTGGCTACCGGTGCTTGCGGGCCTGTCCTGCGGTGCCTTGCGCGTCGCCGTGCAAGGCCAGGCGGCGGCACCCCGCCATCACGTCCTTCGGCTGCAAGCCGAACACTTGCCGGATGGAGCGGCTGAAGTGCGCTGAATCCGGGTAGCCCGTATGGTGGGCAATCTCCGTCAGATTGGTGTCCTGGGTGACGTACCGCAGCCAGCTGCGCGCGCGCTTCCAGCTTCGGAACGTGCGCAGCGGCACGCCCACCTCTTCCTTGAACAGATGCACGAAGCGGGAGAACGACAGGTGGACTTCGTCGGCCAGTCGCTCGCCGCTCAAGCTCGACGCGTCGGGCTCCTCGAGCAAGGCCAGGACGCGGGCGATTCGCGGGTCCAATGCGCGGACCGGCAGTGGCGCGCCGAAGACCAGCGTGTCGAAATCGGCATCCACCGCCCGCAGTGGCTCGGACCATGATGCAAGCGTGTCGTGAGCGTCGCGCAGCCGATCCAGCAGGCGGGCCGCCATGGGGTGCGTGGCATCGAAGACGCCGCCGTGGGCACGCAGCAGGCTGCCCAAGAGTTCGCCAAGGCGATCGACGTCGATCGACTCGGGCTCAATGAGCACGTCCGGAAGGCGCCGTCCCGCGGACTCCACCCGGTGCCCTGTGTACGGCGGCACGATGGCCAACTCGCCGTCTCTCCACGGCTCGGAGCCGCCGTTGCCGTTCACGCGCGCTACGCGCAACGGTGCATCGCACGTGAAGTAGAGGGTCCAGGCTCCTAGGCGTCGAACGGAGGGCGCGCCCAAGAGGCCGGCGTAGAAGATCCGCGCCGGCGTGATCCACATGAATCGCTGGCTCGGTTGGACCGGGGATGCCGAATCCCGATCGCGCGCTCGGTCGGTTGGGGGAAACCCGCCCACGGTTTGTCTCCACGCGGTCTTCCATGCCGCATGGGGTCGACTCTACCGGGTGCGGGCTTCCCTGCCGCGAGACCTCCGTTCATCGGCCTCGCCAGAGAGGCGTCCGCTTCTCGGCAAACGCCCGAGCGCCTTCCAGTGCGTCCTCCGACGAAATGACTGGCTCGACCAGCGGGTGCTGGCGCGTGAACCTCTCGTCCTCGCTCCAGCTGCGCGATTCCCGAAGGACCTGCTTACTGGCGGCCACCGCCAATGGTGCATTGGCCGCAATCTCCAAGGCGAGTTCGCGCGCGGCCGCCAAGGCATTTCCCTCTTCGACCAGCCGGTTCAGCAGTCCCGCGCGCCATGCCTCCTCGGCGTCCATGTGGCGGCCCGTCAGGGCCAGTTCCATGGCGAGCGCCCTCGGCACCCGCAAGGGCAGGCCCATGAGGCCGCCGGCAGCGGCGGCCAAGCCACGCTTGACCTCGGGAATGCCGAAGCATGCGCTTCGCGACGCGATCAGGAGGTCGCACGCCAGTGCGATCTCGAGTCCACCGGCCAGCGCATACCCCTCGACCGCCGCGATGAGCGGCTTGCGGGGCGACCGCTCGACCAGGCCGGCGAATCCAGCGCCGGGCAACCAGGGACGCTCACCCTTTGCGAAGGCCTTCAGGTCCATGCCGGCGCAGAAGTTGCCATCTGCGCCTGTCAGGATGGCAACACGCAGATCCGGGCGCTCGTCCAGCTCGGCCATCGCACTTTCCAGGCCGTGAGCCACCGACATATCGACGGCGTTGCGCGCCTGCGGCCTCGAGATAGTGACGATCCACAACGGACCCTCGGCGACGGCGGTGACGGAAGGTGGAGATGGAGATGGCGTGTTCATCGGTGGTGCGTCCGGGTCCTTGCGTTCCACGCTCAGCGTAGCAATAGACCGGACGAACCCGCTTGCGTGGAGTAGCTATGTCGCCAGGACCGAGGCCCTGACGGCATGGCTACGCCAAGTCGACTTCGCGCATCAAGTTGCTGCGGACCCAGTTGATGGCGCCGGCCTGCAAGTTGTCGGCTTGCCAGCGCCGGAACTCCGGATCGGCAGACAAGGGGTCGGCGGCCTTGGCATACTCCGCCGCGTTCTTGAACTCGATGGTGAGCGCGTAGTTGCCGAGTTCCCCCGATGCGACGGTCCACAGCCGCGGCTTCGGGGCGCCGTGCTTTTGCCAAAGCGCCGCGCACTGCTTCAGTGCGTTCATGATGGCCCCGAGATCGGCGCCGGGGGTCGGCCGCAAGACATATCGCGCTTCGTACGCCATGGTCGTCTCCTTTGGCAAAGCCTGCGCCGACATTGAAGCACCGCGCGGTCGGGGCGTGCAAGCTTCATCCGCCGCTTCGAGCAGCCGTCACGCGGCCTGCACCTCGACGATATGCAGACGTTGAACCAATCGCTGCCTTCGAGTTCGACCAGTTCCCCGTGTCCGACGCTAGGTCGACGGTACGACTATGCAGAAACGCGGATTCGACTTGAGCATCGACCAGAGGAAGCTCGAGTCTGGGAAACGCGCACGAGTCATCGCGTTCCTCGAACCGCCGGCGCACATCGTTCAAACATTGACGCAGGAATGCCATGCCCATCTCCTTCGCAATCACGGGCGATGCCGAATCGCTCGCCCGCACCAATCATGTCGCGCCCTGAAGAAGCGACACACTGACGACGAGGCAATGATGAGACGTCGTCGGATGCGGGTCTTGCGGCGAGTGGCTGTGTGTCACCCATCGAGCCGGCGTCGATAGTTGCCGCAACCGGCCGGCCGGGCGCGTGGCATCGCGCAACAGACCGTCCACGCCAGCGGCGAGAAAGCGCGCACGCACAGCGCTTCAGCGTCCCGGCCCTAAGCCTTTGCGGGTTTGGCGTCCGGTATTGAGTCCGGCGCCGCGACAGTCGACACGCCTTGCGCCAGTGC
>DASXUA010000316.1:0-4537 GCA_036505095.1 Phycisphaerae bacterium | reverse complement strand
CGGCTGGGGCGAAGCCGAGTCGCGACACTTCGAGGAATGCCACCGTCCGCTGCCGGCGCAGCGCTCGCTCAGCGGGCGGCTGCGCGAACTGTGGCACCAGGTGATCGCCAACGAGTTTCGGCTCTTCGGTCCGCTGGTGCTGCTGACGCCGTTAGTGGTGGTGCTGACCATGCCACGCCGAGGAAGTGTCGATCCGCAGCGGCGCGCGCGCCTTCCCGAAGCGCTGCTGGCCGCCCTGTTGGCAGTGCAGGTGCTCTGCTGGCTGGGGACGACGCACCTGTACGCGCGCTTTGCCGTCGTGCTGCTCATCCCACTTGCTCTCCTGGGCGGGCGGGGCATGGGTGCCCTGCGTGGCAGGTCCGCCGTTCTGGTGACGAGCGCGCTGGTGTTGAGCGGCGCCGGGTTCAACCTGGCGCGCTTCCTGCGCCTGTACACCGGGCACTTCTATCCGAACGACGTGCGTCTACCGCTCGAAGGCGGCTCGGAGCTGTTCACCAGTGGACAAGCCGCCGGGTTCGAGCATCTCGCGCTCATCAACCGCGAGCTGCCGCCCGACATGCACATCCTGATGCTGGGAGACGCCAAGGCGTTCTATTTCCAGCGGCCGGTTGACTATTGCGTGGTGTTCAATCGCAACCCGTTCGTCGAGACGGTTCGATCCAGTCGATCGCCGCAAGAGATCGTCGACTGGCTGCGACGGCAGGGCTACACGCACGTGCTGGTGAACTGGTCCGAAATCGCGCGGCTGCGCCGCTCCGCTTACGGCTTTCCGCCCGAAATCCAGCCGCAGCTCTTCACCGACTTGATTCCCGCGGGTCTGCGGCACGTGAAGACCTTCGAGGTCGAAGAGCTGCACCGCCCGTATGCCGATTTATACGAGGTCCTCCGCTGATTGCCGCGCTCATCAGAACCGTCCCGGAGGCGGGGATCAGCGCGCGTCGCTGACCATCCGGCGACGCGTGCGTCCATCACGCTCGCTGACGCGCGACCAGCGATCTGCGCTGCCGCGATGTAACCGTCGGCAGCTCAACCACCAGGCCCAAGACAACCGAGCCGCGCCCGCGTGCACGCGCCGAAAGACCGTTGCGCATCTCGACTCTGCCGCCGGCACTCCGGCTACAATCTGATTGGCGATGTGTCGGGCGTGTGTCCGGAATGCGGTCGGGCTACCGATTTGGGATAATGGTGAAATCTCGCCTGACGCGGCGCATATCCATTCGAGCGACGAGGCCAAACATGGATGACTGCAATTCGATTCGTTTCCTGATCGCGGCGGCGCTCGGCGCCGGCATCACAGTGTCGGGCTGCCGGCGGGCGCCGCCGCCGCCGCCACCGCCGCCGGTGATTCAGTGGCAGGCACCGACCTCCGCGGCCGCGGCCTTCAGTCCACCGGTACGCGGCGGCGCGATCGCCGGGCAGGTCATCTACACCGGTCCGCCTGTCAAGGCGGCCGTCATGGTGTCGCGCGTATCAGCGGCGCGCGTGACCGATGAGACTATCACAGTCAACCCCGATGGCACACTTTGCAACGTACTCGTGTACGTTAAGACCGGTCTGGAAAACCGCTCGTTTCCGCCAGCCACCAAGACGTTGGTGATTGACGCGCGCGGCACCACATTCGATCCGCATGTGCTGGGCGTGCAGGTCGGGCAGCCGATCCTCGCGCGAAACTGCGATCCAGATCCGCACGTATTCCACTTCATCCCAAACAAGAACGCGGAGCGCAACACACCCATCGCGCCCTCGGCCCCGGGAGCAGCGTTCAGCTTTACGACTATGGAACTCGGAATCCGGCTCAAGGATGACATCGATCCCTGCCTGGCCGCCTGGATATGCGTGCTGCCACTTCCATTCTTCAACGTGACGAACTCGGCCGGTGTCTACCGGTTGGAAGACTTGCCGCCGGGCACCTATGTGATCGAGACCTGGCACGAGAAGCTCGGGAGCAAACAGCAGACAGTCACCGTAACCGACGGCCAAGTGTCGCGCGTCGATATTCGATACTGAAGAATCGCTGGTGAGAAAGCGTCGAGCCTGACTGACGCCCTCCGCCGCGTCGTCAGGGTGATCGGACACGTAGGCTGCGCGAAACTAGAGCCGGAGGAGGTTCGTGATGCTCGCCTCGTCCGTCTGGCTCATGCTATCCGGCCTTATCCCACCCCTGCGCACGAACGAAACTGACCGCATTCCTGAGCATGCGCCACCTGATTACTCTCAAGTCGATGGAATCAACATTCCCGATTCTGTAACCCTAGCAGAAATAGCCGGCGACTACATGAAGGAAGGCGTCGGATTGGTCTTGCGATCCGATGGAAGCTTCGAAGCCGCGCTGAGCGGATGCTGCGGAACGTATGGCACTGCCAGCGGCTCATGGTTGCTGGAGGGGAACCGCATCACACTGACGACCAGCAGCGCGTCCGGGCTCATGAAGGGGGACCTTCGGAACTTGGACATTGTCCGGTTTTACGGAGGACGCATTGTGGTCTCGAACGAATGGTTTTGCGCTATTGTGCGAGCATGGCCCGTCGAGATATTGTTGTTTCGCGCGTAGCAACGGTTTCCTCGCACGGCAGGCCACGGGTTGGCGTGTAGTGCGCGCGCCCTCGAACCCGCTACCGGCGATTCGGCAGCCGACGTGCGGCTGCGGGCTGACGCGCATGCCAGTCCGGTGCACCCGCACCGCCCAACCCGTTGACCTCTGGCCCGTGCCTCTCGCGCTCCTGGGTTTGGTCGCAGCCGTGGGCTGGTCCAATCGCAGACTCCAGCGGGCGCACCGCAACCAAGGCGCCGCGCCGCTCTGCCGCACATGCGGGTACAACCTGACAGGCAATATCAGCGGCAGATGCCCGGAGTGTGGGGTGTGTCGGGA
Source organism: Phycisphaerae bacterium (assembly GCA_036505095.1). GTDB lineage: Bacteria > Planctomycetota > Phycisphaerae > UBA1845 > UBA1845 > DASXUA01. The sequence continues at coordinate 1,668 of DASXUA010000316.1, read as the reverse complement.
AAACCGGCAGGATGTCGTGGATGAAAGGGCAGCTCGGGCGTGTGTCCAGAGTGTGGGCGGCCTTTTCCGCCACCGGGCGCCGGCGTCCGAGGCGTTCGACAACACCTAATGAGCGCAGCCTAGACCGGGTTGTGATGGAATCTCAGGAAGACCCCGTACAGTGCTGCGTCCCCTGGCCCGAGGTTGACGTCGAAAGGCAGCGCCCCGTTGCGGTTGGCGACCACGCCAGAAGGTAGCCCGTGGCAGATGTCCGCGCGCTTGATAACGTGCGTCGCGACTCGACACTTCGGCGGATCGCGCGAATAATGCCGCTGCCGGATGAGGCGCGCTGACTTGCCTGACATCGACCGGGAAAAACTAATCGCAGCCTGGCGCGACGCGTCCGACGCCGATCTCGCGCGTGCCGTCAAGTCTCAGGACAGTTGCCCGCCGGACGTGCTGCCGATCGTGCGCACTGAGATCGCCAGGCGTCAAATCAGCGACGCCGATCTGCAGGCCCTTTGTGCGTCGCGAGTTGCGCCGGTGTTCGACGCGTTTCGCCGATCGGCGCGCTCGGTCGTTCGATGGCTTCTTAGCCATCGATCAATTCTTGCAGCCGGCGTTGGCGTCGGGCTGGGATTGTTGCGCGACGTGCTGTGGAGGTGGAATGCGCTGGGCTCGGGATGGAGCGAATACCTCCTGCTGACGATATGTGCTGCGGCGATACTCGCGACGAACTTTCCATTCCGGAGCTATCGTCGTGCCGTTGAGACGAGTTTCGCGGGTTGGCTGAGCTTCGGTGCCTACTCGCTTATTCGGCTTCGAGCATTCGCGACGATGCGAATGAGAATATTGCTGTTCGCGATTGCGTTCCTGATCGTTTACGCCGCGGTCGGCGCTCTATTGGGCTTGCTCGCTGTCAGGATACGACATCGACGGTGGCCAATCTATGGCCTGGACCAATGCCACCATTGCGGGTACGACCTGACGCTCAACGTGAGCGGCCGATGCCCAGAATGTGGGCAGCCGATCACTACCTCACAGCCTGGGCCACACCAAACTGGGCCGCCGGAAGTATGAGGATGCTGACCCGTCTCACGAGCTTGCTACGCGCATTGTCAGAAGATCTCGTAGAGCGCGGCATCGCCGGGGGCGAGGTTGACGTCGAAGGTCACAGCACCGTTGCGGTTGGCGACCACGGCGGGCGCCAACTCGCGGGTGTCGCAGGGGACGGCGACGGCGCGGCGGACCGGCGCGTCGTCCGAAGGGACCGACAACGAGACCTGCGTGTGGACGAAATCGGATGTCGACGGATTCAGCAGCAGGACGTAGCGGCGCTTATGAGCGCTCAGCAGCGTGGCGTGGACCGTGTCGACGTTGATGGACTCGATCGGCGCGGCCGAGCAGCAACGTAGGCGCGGGCCCCAGCAGACCGCGCGCGTCGTGATTCTCTTGATCGCGGCCGCGGCGGCCGGCGCGGGCAGACGATCACCGTCGACCAGGCCTTCCAGCGGATAGGACACCGAACGGAACGCGTCGACCAGCAGTCCGCCGGTATAACCGCGCGCCAGCCCGGCATGATAGGCCGCCAGCCACAGCGGACCGGGGCCGCGCTCGGACTCCTCCCCCTGACGCGCCGGCGACGCCTCCAGGACCGGGCGGCGCCGCGCTACCGACAGCGCCAGCAGC
>DASXUA010000315.1:0-9214 GCA_036505095.1 Phycisphaerae bacterium | reverse complement strand
GGGGGAAACGAAGCGCCATCTTTGCACCTCCTGAGATTCACCAAGCCTATCGACTGGTCAGTACCACATAACGCACAGAGTACCGGCCGCCGAGCGGGAGCGTACATCGGGCGAATACCGCATTTCGAGCAGGCGCTAGGTTAGAGCTGGAGGGATGCGGCGGCGTGCGAAGCCGAACGGAGTTTCGCGTGCCGCGCTGTCGGCTCTTTGAGCGGACGCGCTGCGCACTGCCCCAGGCGCTACCCGCCTGGCGCTCGGAGAACTCACTCGAATGGCAAGCAGGCTCGCCAGCGGCGATTCGCTTGAGCAGCGGGTCCGCCCGCGTCGGCGAGCGATGCCCTTCAGGATGCTCGCGATCGCGGCGGCGCGCAGGCCGGGCGCCTACGCCACTCCGGAGTGACGAATCAGGGCTATTGCTTGGCTTTGGTTTGATATTCCTTGAGCTTGGTCTCGAAGGCGGTGCGCTCTTCGCCGGCGCCGCACAGCTCGACGGCTTTCTGCTGAACCTTGACCGCTTCCGCCGCATCGCCTGCCTCATACAGCGTCTGGGCGTAGAGCGCGGCGATCGTCGCGTCCTTGCCGTTGCAGCCGTCGTAGGCGGCCTTGGCAGCGCGCTTGGCCAGCGAGTAATCGCGCGTGACGATATCCTTGTCGTTCAGGATGCGGCTGGCGAAATCACGCATCAGCGAAGCGTCCGTGGAGCAGCCTTGCATGATTTCGTCACCGAACTTGGCGCTGGTCTTCTCAAAGCGTTTCTTGCTGGCGAGGTCGAAGTACTTCGGCAGCAGCTCGCGTGCCTTGCGGGCCGCCTGGATGTCATATTTGCCCGCGATCACCGCATCGAGAATCTTCTCGAGCGCGGTATCGAATGGGCTGCCATACCAGGCGATCTTGCCGGCCTTATCGACGATGAAGGCCGTCGGAATGCCGCCGATCCCGAACGCCTGCATATAGCCGGCGCTGGTGCCGCCGGCATCGTCGACCGCGACCGTATAGTTCATCTTCTCGCCCTGCTCCTTGACGAAGGGCTTGACCTTGCTGGTGTCCTGGTCGACGCTGACGCCGACCACCACCACATCCTTGGCCTTGTACGTGGTTTGCAGCTCGGTCAGATGCGGGATGCTGGCGCGGCAGGGCCCGCACCAGGTGGCCCAGAACTCCACGACGTAGACGTTCTTGCCTTTGCCCTCGGAAAGCTCGATCTCTTTGCCTTTGACCCACTCGCCGACCTTGAGCGGTTTGGCCGAGTCGCCCAACTCGGCCGCCAGCGCCGCGCGCCCGCCCGCCAGGCCCAACGCCATCATCACCACCAGTCCGCATCGCGAAGTGCTCATGCTGGTTCCTTTCAAATGCATTGTGATGCAACCGTCTCGGCTGCACTTCGCAGGCGGGATGCCTGCACCACAACTGCACCACCATTCCTCAAAACCATTGTGGTGCACCCGTCTCGGCTGCACCGTGCAGGCCAGAGGCCTGCACCACAATGATCAATTCAGCTTGGATTGGTATTCCTCGAGGGTCTTCTTGAGTTCCGCGCGCATCTGATCATCGGTGCACACTTCGATGGCCTGCTTCTCGTACTTGACCGCCTCGGCCACCTTGCCATTCTCAAAGAACGCGCGCGCCAGCGTATCCACGACGTCGGGCGCCTTGCCTTCGGAGGCGTCGTAGGCCGCCTGCGCGGCCTTCGTGGCAAGCTTCAGATCGCGCTTGTCCTTGTCGATCTCATCTGACGTCAGGATCTGCCACGCCAGGAAATTGAGCAACTGGGGGTTCTTGGCGTTCTCGGTCACGATGCGGTTGCCGATCTCACTAGCTTTGGCGGCGTCGTCGCCGCTGATGGCCAGCTCGAAGTACTCCTGCAGAGCTTTCTGGGCGGCCATCATCTGGCGCATCTGCTCGCGCTGTTCGTTGAGCTTCTTTTTCGCCGCCGCGAGGTCAAACTTGCCGGCCACCACGTCGTCCACAACCTCGTCCATGTTGTCCATCGGGTGTCCGACCCAGACAATTTTGCCGTTCTTGTCGATGACGAAAGCGGCCGGGATGCCATGCTGATCGAAGGCCTTCATGTAGTCGTTGCCGGTCTTGCCTTCGTCGTCACAGGCTACCGTGTATTCCATCTTGTCGCCGCGACCCTCGACGAACGGTTCCACGACGTCCGCGGGTTCATCGCTGACGCTGATCAGCACCACGCCTTTGTCCTTGAGGCGCGCCTGCAGCTCCGTCAGATGCGGAATGCTGGCGCGGCAGGGTCCGCACCAGGTCGCCCAGAACTCGACGATGTAGACGTTCTTATCCTTGCCGTCGGCGAGATTGACCGGCTTGCCCTTGACCCATTTGCTGATGTGCAGCGGCGGCGCGGGGTCACCCAGTTCGATGGCCAGCGCCGGCCCGGCCGCCAACGCGCCGAGCACCATAGAAACGATCCACGGTACGCGAATCCTCATAGACACTCCTTTCGCGAGCGCAGTTTTAACAGGCATTGCTGTGCACGTATCGCAAGCCCAACATTATACCAGACCGCGCGGCTACCATGCCAGTGGGGCGGAAAATGCTGTCGGAAGTTGTAAGCGAACCGTACTGCTACAGAACCGCCAAGGTTCTAACCGCCAAGACGCCAAGAACAGATGATTCGGACGGCTCTTCTTGGCGATCCCGCCACGGCGGATCTGCGACTTGGCGCCTTGGCGGTTGAAGTCGGGGTCTTGGCGGGTGGCATGCTTTCACGCGCAGCGGGTAAGCATGCCCGACCGCTGCATGGCTACCCGGCTGAAGCCGTGAAGCCATGCCACCCGGCCTGCACGGTGCCGCCGAGACGGTTGGATCACAACGCCGGCCGGTTGGCGGGGCGCGCGATGGCCGCTATCATCGGCCCGGCATCATGCTCTGGACGCTCCAAAGCTACATCTTCCGTGAGTTGGGGAAGACGTTTCTGCTGACGGCCACCGGCCTGACGGTCATTGTGTCTCTGGGTGGGGGGGTCGCCAACATCATCGGGCTGGGTGAGGTCACGCCCGGCCTGCTCATGAAGATCATGTTGCTGGTGCTGCCGATCGCGGCGGCGTTTACCCTGCCGGTCGCGGCCCTGTTCAGCGCCACCGTCACCTATGGGCGGCTGAGCGCGGACAACGAACTCACCGCCTGCCGCGCGAGTGGTGTCAACATCCATCGCCTGCTCGCGCCGTGTCTGCTGATCAGCATCTTCTCGGCCGTCATCACCTTCATTTCGTTCAGCTTCGTCGTGCCGGGCCTGATCCGCGAGATGAACGAGTTGGCGCGAGCCGACCTGCTGCGCCTCTTGCAGGCCGGGTTGAAGAAGCCCAGCCGCCTGGGCCTGTGGAACAATCGCTATCGGATCTATGCGGATCGGGTGGACCCGCTGCGCATCTCGCCCGAACAGGCCGCGGGCGGCATGAGCGGCGCGCTGCGCTTGCAGGGGGCCGCCTTTGTCAAGCTGGGTGCCGAGGAGTGGGAACTTTTCGGCTTCGCCGAGCACGTTGACATTCTGCTGACGACCGAAGAAGGAGTGCCGGTGATCCGGGCGGCGACGTCGGGCGGCAGCGCCTATGACCGGCGTATATCGCGCTGGGGCGATGTCGGTCCCATGCCGATCGGCCGGCTGGAAGTGCCGCGCGAGATTCCGCGCAAGGTCAAGTGGCTCACGTTGCCCGAGCTGCTCTATCACCGCCGGCACCCGGACGAGTTGCAGGAAATCCGCACAGGCGTGAACAAGCTGCGCGGCGTCCTGGCCGAGGCGCTGTTCTATGAGTGGGCGGCGCAGCACGTTCGCGCCGGGCAGCCGCTGGAACTGGCGGGTGATGCCGGGCGCTACATCCTACGCGCGGCGGACGTGACCAGCGATCCCGACGAGGGCAAGCCGACGCTTAAAGGGGTGACGATCCAGGAAGTCCCGCCGCGGCGCTTTCATACGATTCAGTCGGGCCGCGCCACGCTCGACTTCGATCGGCAGGACAACGCCTTCAGTCAAGTCGTGATCAACACGTACGACGACGTGGTGCTGCACGACCCGCTCGATCCGACGCGCAGCAGTCCCAAGAAGCGCGAGCGGCTCGACCCGGTGCCGCTGCCGCTCGAGGTGCAGGAAGCCGCCAACAAGCTGGACGTGCAGCAGTTGACCCATCTGTCCGCGTTGCCCAGCTTCGGAACCCCGGACGCCGGTCCGGGGCCTGGTCTTCCGAAGGCCCTCGCCAAAGGCGTGGAAAAGCTGCGCTTCGACCTGAGTCGCGCGCGGCGCGAGATCATCGGCGTCCTGATGCAGCGGCTGGCCTTCAGCATCAGCGTGCTGGTGCTGGGGATTCTGGGGGCCTGCCTGGCGATCGTTTGGCGCGGCGCGCACCTGCTGGTGGCGTTCGGCATCAGCTTCGTGCCTTCGCTGTTCGTGATCGCGACCATCATCGCCGGCAAGCAGCTCTCCAACGGGCCGGTGACGGCGCCGTTCGGGCTGCTCCTGATGTGGTCAGGCATCGCGGTGGTCGCGGGGCTGGACGTGTGGGTGCTAACGAGGGTGCTGCGGCGATGACCCTGCTGGACCGCTACATTCTGCGCACGCTGGTGATGAACTACATCATCGCGCTGCTGGTGATGATCAGCCTCTATCTGGTGCTGGATTTGTTCTTCAACATCGACGAGTTCACCGAGCAGGGGACCGGCAGTGCGGAGATGCTGCGGAACGTGGGCACCTACTACGGGGCCTTCATCTTCCTGTACTTCTCGCAGATTTCCGGGGTCGTCACGCTGCTGGCCTGCGCGATCACGCTGGCGCGCATGCGGAAGCTGAACGAGCTGACAGCCATGGCCTCTTCGTGCATTTCGCTGCACCGCGTCACGGTGTTGGTGCTGGCCTTCGGGCTGGTCACGACCGGCTTGTGGCTGCTGGATACCGAATTCGTGATCCCCTCGATTGCGCATCAGCTCGCGCGGCGCCGCGATGATCCCACCGGTCAGAAATCCTATGGCGTCTGGTTCGTGCCGGATCGCGGGGGCGCGGCATTGCTGTGCGCGCAGGAATTCGTTCCGCGCGAGCAGAAGCTGCGGCGGGTGCTGATCCTGCATCGCGATAATAGCGATGTGTTCGACGAGTTCATCGAAGCCGACGAGGCGATCTGGGTGCCTGTGCCGGGTCGTGAGGCCGGGGGGTATTGGCGTCTGGAACGTGGCTTACGCCGTTCCCGCGTGAAGTCAGCCGACAAGATTGGGCCAAACGAAGATGTCCAGACGCTAGTCGCTCCCGGATACCAGAGTGATCTGGATCCCGATTCCATTCAATTGCGCCTTTCGGCCCAGTGGATCAAGTATCTGAGTTTCCGGCAGCTTTCGCAGCTTGTAAGCCATTCGCCCGCCGACGCCGCCGAGATCCAGCAGATCAAGCAGGCGCGCTTCACGACGCCCATCACCAGCTTGATCCTGCTGATGCTGGGGATTCCCTTCTTCCTCAACCGCGCGCCGGGCAGCGTGCTCTCGGACGGCGCCAAGTGCCTGGTCGTTTGCGGGGCGTGCTTCCTGGTGGCCTTCGCCTGCCAGCATATGATGCGCGCCGGCCTCTCGGGCTGGATGGGCTGGCTGGCGGCCTGGCTGCCGGTGGTCCTGTTCGCGCCGCCGGCGGTGGTGCTGATCGACCGCGTCAAGACCTGAACCGCACGCAGCGGCGCAGAGACCGCGGAGATGCCTCGCAGACGGAAAGGGCGTGCTCAGCGCACTCTGCGCCTCTGCGTGAGATCCATTTCTGTTGAGTCCGCTCGGAAAAACATTTTCGGGTTCTCCGGCTCCGCATCTGTCATGGCGCGCGGGAAATACAGTAGACTGCGCGCTGCCGACCGGCACGATGCCGCGCGGCGGGAGAGCCGTTGTGGGCCGCGATGCCGTTCCCGAACACGTGCGCAATTTCATTGCGGAGCACGTGCGCTCGCTGAAATCCCTGGAATTGCTGCTAATGCTGCACGCCGATCCGGGGCGCGCCTGGACCGGGACGGAACTGGGCCGTGAGCTGCGCGCCGCGCCCGAATGGGCTCAGCGCGAGTTGGAGGACCTTGCCGGCCGGGGCTTGGCCGCCCCCGGTACCGCGGCCGGCACCTTTCGTTATGCGCCCCGTCGCACCGAACTCGATGAAACCATTGCGATGCTGGCGGCGCTTTATCCTGAGCGGCGTTTCACCATCATTCAGATCATCTTCGGCGCTCCCGAGCCCATTCAGAGCTTCGCGGATGCTTTCAAGCTCAGAAAGGACCCCTCCGATGGCTGAAGCGGTCTACATCCTGTGCATGCTGGCTAGCCTGGCGTGCGCCCTGCTGCTCTTCCGCGGATTTCGCCGCAGCCGGGCGCGGCTGCTGCTGTGGAGCAGCGTGTGTTTCATCGGCCTGACGGCGAACAACGCGCTGCTCTTCGCCGACAAGGTGGTATTTCCCGAAGTGGACCTGAGCCTCTGGCGGAGCATGACCGCACTGGTGGGACTGTTGCTGTTGATTTACGGACTGGTGTGGGATGCGGAGTGAGATGGAAAGGTCAAGCACATGAACGTATTCATGCTGGGTGCGAACGTGATGGCCGCCTTTGTGATCGGCCTGTTCTTCCTTCGGTTCTGGAAGAAATCGCGCGACCGCCTGTTTGTCTATTTCTCGCTGGCGTTCTGGATGATGGGCCTGAACTGGGTCGCGTTAGCCTTCTCCCAACGCGATGAGGCCCAGACGGCTCTCTATATCATTCGGCTCCTGGCGTTTGGCATCATTTTATTGGGCATCTGGGACAAGAACCGGCAACAACCGGCGCGCGCCGGGGGCCAGACCGTCGAACACCCATGAGACAGCGGCCCGTCCGGTACATTGCGCCGGGCGGGCCGCTGGCTTATTCGTAGGGCTACAGCTCTGGCCTACGGCGGGCAGGCGTCGACTCCCGCTCCGGCGAATACCTGCGTGGTGTTCACTCCGTTCAGGAGCTGCACCGTCCGCAGCAAGTCCTGCGTGTTCACACCTCCGTCGCGATCGACGTTGTAGCGCGCCAGGTTGCCGGCCTGATTCGCGCTGCCGTTATTGAGCGCGGTCACGAGCGCCAGCAGGTCCTGGGTGTTGGTGGCATTGTCCAGGTTGACGTTGCCCGGATGCGAACGATATTGCACCTTCTGATTGGTCGGCAGCGTCAGCGTGGTGCAGCCGAGCGGCGGAATCGCACCGGACAGCGTGATCGCAAACGTGTTGCCGCCGGCCGGCGCGACCGACGTGATGACCGGGCAGGGAGCGCGCGTGCACGATAGAGTCACGTTGCCGGTGCTGGGCGCGGGTGTCGGGGCCCCGCTGTACGTCACCAGGATGGGACTGTACTGAATACCGCCCTGGTTCGCCGTGCCGCCGGCGCCGATGCCTTCCGTCAGGCTCAAGCCGCCGCCGGTGTCGAGCACGTCGCGATAAACCTGGCCCGACTCATAGGGATTCGCATCGGGCAGCGGTGGATTGGCCGCCGTCACGGTCGCCACCACCGCGGCGGCGCTATAGATCGCCGCCCGTGCGGCATAGTCGGTGTTCGGTGTCGGGAAGCCGGGGATGGGCGACGTGAAATCCGTCGGGCCATCGCCGGCGTTGGATTTCATGGTCACGCGCGTGCCGCGCACCGAGGGCAGGCCCTGGTCGGAGCCGTAGCCGCCGCCGGAAGCCACGAAGACCCATAGCTTGACGGTCGCCGGCAGCGTGCCGACGCCAATGTCGGCAAACGGAATGGCCACCTCGAAACCCTTGGTGGCCGTCGCCGCCTGGCTCATCACGGTGGCGACCGAATCGCAGAAGCACGACGCCGACGGGCACACGTCGTCGCCGCAGCCGTGGACGCCGTCGATGTTCGTCCGGTCGTAGGCAATCTGCAGGTTGTTCGGATTGGTGCCGCCGCTCAGAGCGCCGCTGCCGGAGCCGGCCGTGCCCGAGCCGCGATACGTGCCCGTGTTGGCCTGCAAGTCCAGAAAATCCACGTAATACGGATGCGTCGCCGTGTTTCCGCCGCCACCGGCGTTGATCGCGTAAGCAAAATCGTAATCCACCTCGCTGTCGTCCGGCGCCAGCGGCAGGGCGTCGCCTTCCATTCCCGGAACGGCCGGACCGCCCTGATTGCCGCTGAGGATGCGCTCGCCGCCAGCCACCGAGTCGACAAAGATCAGCACGGCGTTGCCGTTGGTCTCGATATTTCCCGTAATGCCGAGATACAGGTACTGACCATCGTTGGAGGCGTACAGCGCGTCCAACTCCGAGCCGCCGGTGTAGGTCACCATCGTCGGATTCGGCACCTGGTCGCCGGCGCTGGTCGGGCAGGTCTGCGTGGCTTTCAGAGCACCCGCGCCGAAGGTGCCGCCAATGTCCTGACCATCCAGCGGACTGGGCGTCGCGTTGCCCGCCGCGAGTACATGTGTAGCGAACGGATCGGCCGACAGATTGGGCTGCAAGCCCAGCGCGACCGGTGGACTGCAGTTGCTGCTGTTGGTGTGCGGCAGCGATTGATTATGCACGGTGCCGTTCGGACCCGTGCCGCCGCCGCTGGCCAGCAGCACCAGCACCTTGATCGTAGCGCCGCTGGCCGTCAGGCCGAACCGCGCGAGCGGAACCGCCAACTCCAGACCCGTCGTCGCTGTAGAAGCACTCGCGCCGCTGGTGTCCGTCACGCCCGCGGTGTTGGTGTTGTTGAAACCACCGGCATAGCCCAGCCCCTGCGAGCCTTCGAGCACGTCGTTGTTATCGTTGGTCGGCGACGATCCGGCGTAAATCCGGCTGGCATACAGCGGCGCCGGTATGCCGTTGCACAGGTAGGTACCGATCGAAGTCGAATGCAGCGTGTATTCGCTGATGAACATGGTGCCGCCAAAGGTGTCGACGGCCACGACGTAGTCGGCGCCGAAGCCGGCCGGCAGCAGCGTGCCGGTGCCGAAAGTCATGCAGTCGCTGGTCGGCTGCCCCAGGTTTTGCAACGTGAAGGGCGGACCGTCTACGCCCTGAGTCTTGAGTTCGTTCTGGCCCGTCGCGCCGTTGTCGTCGGCGTCGATGAAAACCAGATAGGCGTTGCCGTTGACCTCGAGATTGCCGGCGATGCCGATGTACAGATTGTTGTCGTCGTTGCGGACATACAGCGCGTCGGCCTCGGAACCGGATGTCAGGCCGCCGATGATCTGGCCCTGGTCGCCAAACCCGGTGCGATTGCTCTGGAGCGCGAGCTGCGCAGGCGCCCC
>DASXUA010000314.1:0-1579 GCA_036505095.1 Phycisphaerae bacterium | reverse complement strand
TACCACTGCGATTTCATTTTGAACAACCGAAGAGGATCTCGACAAGGTGAGTGCGAAGGTGCCTGAGGGCTTCGAAGATACGTTCGGCACCTACCGCCTTTGCCTGCAGTATGTCGCGAACCACTGGTACATGCATCGTGGACAGCTGGCCGATGCGCGGCGGGCCGCTGGACGAATGTGGCTGTAGGGGCGTTAGGCAGCGCAGCGGGCTTGGAGTTTAGGATGGGAGTTTCTCGTCTCGCCGTCATCGTGTTCATGCTGGTTGCTTCGGCGCCGCCGAGTGCGGCGGTCGGCCAGTCGTCCACTCCTGTCACTCCCGAGCCCGTGGTGGTCTCGAGTGGAGCCTTGCGGCTCACCGGCCTTCTCTGGAGACCAGAAGGGCCTGGGCCCTTTCCCGCGGTTCTATTCAGCCACGGTTCCGGCCTGCGCATCGACCCCACTCTGGCGCGAGATCGCGCGCAAGCTATCGGCCCGTCGGCAACACACCCGCGGCTGGACATGAGGCCGTGTACACCGATATTGCTATATGGGAAGACGATGTGTTCCGGTTTCTCGATGACCACATGCGACGTTGATGCATGCCAGCAGTCAGCGCCAAGGCGTCTTTAATTTTTCCACCCAATGGCGGTGCCGCGCGCCCGTTGGACCTGGCGTGTGGCGGTCGTTACGCCGGCAACTCCCGGGTGACGGCCCACACAAAACCGGTGAGTCTCGGGCGATCGCGCGGGGCTGCAGCCCCCGCGACCCGTGGTGCATCCAAACAGCCAACGACCGGCGACGTATAATTGCGGCAATGCCCCGCAAGTCCAACCTGCTCAAGTCCAAGTGTGCGCTCTGCGGCGCCAAGGATGTGTCCGAGCCGCGCGGCGAGGAGCGTTACTGCCGCGACTGCTGGGAAAAAAAGATCGCCGTCGAGGAAATCATCGCCCGCGAGTTTGCGCTCAAGCGCTACATACGAGCGCACAGCGCAGAGAAATACCTGATCTATCACTCCACGATCAAACGCCCCTGCGGTCAGATCATCGTCGTCGACGACGGCTACGACCTGTTCCTGACAATGGTGCTCTATCCAAACTTTGAATGGGAGGAGCCGGCCTACCACCTGGACGGCGATCCGGAAAGCCGGTCGTTTGGCGAAATCCTGGTGGATGTGGTCGCCACCGAAGTGATCGAGCCCTGGGGTGGCGGGAAGTGGCACCTGGAGATCTTCCGCGCCGCAAACCCGGAGCCGGAGGACTGGAACGGGGAAATGTAAGTGCCTATAATCCCGGAAGACCGACGTCTATCCGGTGAAGTCTTAACGGCCTGAGGGCTGCCCGGTGGGGTCCCTTGGGGGAGGTCCAATCATGAACCGTCAGAAACAGATGCTGCTGACCTTCGCTGCGGCCGTTCTGCTGGTCGGCATCGCGTCGGCAAATCAAGCCAAGCCGACATCACCGCCTGCCTCTGCACCCGTGGCGCCTGCCAAACTCGTGGCGCCGGTGCGCGGTGAGGCCGTTCTCGGCTATACCAGACCGGTCAGCAAGCGTAATGGCAACGTAATCGTGACGACAATCCAGGTGAAGAACCTGTCCAACGG
>DASXUA010000313.1:0-8587 GCA_036505095.1 Phycisphaerae bacterium | reverse complement strand
CCTCGCATGTGCCTCACCCCGCTACTTTGGGCGAATCGCATGCTGAGATTGATCGGGCCTATCGGCAGATCGCGTTTCTGGAGGACCGCCTGGCCCGTGCTGAGCGGAAGCGTGATGACTACAAGCGCGAGCGCGATGAGTGCGAGAAGAAGTACAAGAAGCTCAAGAAGGACTAACTGCCAACTGACGAATCGGCAGGCAGCCCGCAAGCTCCGGCACATCAATCACTTGCACGCCCCGCGGAGCCCGCCGAGTGCCATTCCGGCAGTGGCTGCGTTCGGCTATCGAGGCGCTCACAGCCGTAAACCACGCTCGCACAGTAGTTTACGCTCGAATAGCGTCATTGGCATAGCGGTTGCCGCCATTGTCTCATGGGATAGTGGTTGGAGCCAGAGCATATCTCATACGCACGGACTGAGCGTGCAGGAGGCAAATCATGTTGACGTTACGTAGACGCGATGGCGGTCTCGGCTTCCCCCGGACGATGAGGGATCTGGTGCGCTGGGATCCCTTCCGGGAGTTAGGTGATTACCGGCGGCTCTTCGAAGAGATGGAGATGCCGCAGGGGCAGTGGGGCTTCGACATCGATGTACGCGAGAGCCCGGAAGGCTACATAGTCGAGGCCGACTTGCCTGGGTTCAACAAGGAGGATCTGAACATCACGCTGCAGGAAGGCGTGCTGACGATCGAGGCCGAGCGTAAGGACGAGGAAGAGAAACGCGAAGGCGACAACTTCATCATGCGGGAGCGGTACACGGGCCGTTATGTGCGGTCGTTCCGGCTGCCGACTCCGGTGAAGGAGGACCAGATCAACGCGACGTTCCGCGACGGCGTACTGCGGATCGAGCTGTCGAAGGCGGATGAGGTTCGGCCGCGGCGCATCGAGGTCCGCGGCGCGCCCGCCACCTCGGGGACAACCGGCTCGCAAGTGACACCGAACGCCGGCGGGAGCCGAAATAAGAAGTAGGCTTCGGACCGACCGAGATTGAAAATCAGCGAGGCGAGCGCCGCCTGTGGCGCTCGCCTCGGTTTTTCCAGGTGGGTGGCATGGCTTCACGGCGCAGCCGGGTAGCCATGCACACCGCGCGAGCATGTCCGCCGCAGGCCGATCCGCCGTGGCGGACTTACCCGCTGCGCGTGAAAGCATGCCACTCCAGCGCGTCAGCCCAGAAGCGTTCGGCCAGCATTTTGGGAAACGAGATGGATCCTACGGGCGCAGCGGGGATGCGCGGGAAATCCTGCGGGTGTCGGAGCGCGTTTTCCAGGAAGGCCTCGGTTTCGCGGATCATGCGTCGCCGCATCGCGGCGTAGGACTCAAATGCGACGGAATGGCTCCCCATCGGCAACCCTATGATTTCTTCCGCGCGGGAGTCTGCTGCGCCGCCGCGGCGGCCTTAGACGCCGCACTGCGGCGGATGAGCCAGAAGGCGGCCACGACGGCGGCCGAGCCGACGGCGACGTATTCGATGGGGGTGGCGCGCGCAAAGGGCGTGGGTGGCACGCTGGCGAGTTGATTGCGGTCGATGTTGAACAACGACCAGAAATACCCGATAGCGCAAACGCAGGGCGTCGCCAGCAGGCTCCACCAGGCCGTCGGCACGGCGGCAAATTCGTGCGCCAGCAAGGCTCCCGCATAGAATGCCAGCGCGATCGAGAAATAGGTCTGCCCATGCCGGATGGCGCGCGACGGGTCGCCGGCCGAGATAAGCTGCAGTACGAGCAATGCCACGATCGAGGTCGTGACGGTGTTCTTGAGACCTTGCAAGACCGCGGCGCGGGATATAAGGGCGGCGCCGACGAACCGTGCAAGGAATGGAATTTCGCTGATCGCCAGCAGCGGAAGCGTCACGCTGGATTCATCGCTGCGCGCTGGCGCGGGCAGACACCAGCGCATCACCAGGCCGCCGACCACCATCGCGACCAGGATCACCAGGAACCAGACAAAGCCCTCGACGACGAAGGTCGCATAAATCGAACGATACTTGCTGACGTCGGCCTGACCTAAATTGATCAGAATGTACGAGGACGTTTCTCCGCGGAGGTTCGCCACCGCCAATCCAACGGCGGCCGCAAAGACGCCGGCATCGGCCAGGCGCCGCCCGACCAGCAGCGTGGCGACGGCCGAGACGACGCCCGCCAGTCCGGCGATTTGCAGTACCATCAGTCCGGCGCCGCCGCGGGTCATCAGGCTGACGGCGCCGAAGGGATCGTCGGGCGCCATGGCCATCCAGCCGACGGTGACAAAAAGCGCGACGGCCGTGCCCCAGGCCGTGTAGTTCAAGGCCCGCTCGGTCAGCGTCAGGTGGTGCTCGTGATGCTGCGGTGCGGCCGCGATTTCAACCATTGTTGCTACCCGTGCAAAGGCGACGAGCTTTCCAGTTACCGTGTGCCTTTGGGCCCGCGGTGTGCGTCCTGCGACCGGTCCTGTCCCAAAGCCCGACTCCATCATACGGCTTGCCGCAAAGGCGGCCAACCGCAACCGCGGGGAATCGCAGACGGACCGAGGATTTTCGTTGACGGCGAAGGCTGCCCGCGGTAGAAGGCAAACAATTCATGGGAACATAACGCCTGGTGCGGGCATCGGTTCGACCCCGCGCCCGGCAGAAGGAGGGTCAGCATGCGTCCCCTGCAACGGTCCACGCCCCTTCGCATGATTGCATTCGTGCCGGTACTGCACGCATTCTGCGCTTTACCAAATGCTGCTCACGCCCAGAGCTGGGGATGCCAACCGGTTGACCAATGCCCTGGTTGCCCTGGGCAGTCCCTGGAGCCGCCGAACAACAACACGTGCGGCTGCTATTGGGGGCCCGCGCCGATGCCGTGCAATCCCTGCCCAATTCAAGGTTCAGACCTAAAGAGTGTTGCAATCGTGACGAATGCCGATGTCATCACCGCCTCCTCGCGGTGCAAGCCCGTGTGGAACTACATCGACGTGGCGCTCGACATCAAGTACCAAGACCACCAGATCCACTATGACCCGGCCACATTCTGTCTTGGTGGTGGGCCTGCCGGTTGTAATGGACCAGCACCGCCGCCCTGCGGTGTCTGCGGTGACTGGACGGTCGTTGACTTTGGCCGTGGCATCAGCGCATTCTACGTCTCACCGGATTGGGCCCGGTACACGGACCTAGAGACGCAGGAGACCCATGAGCAACCCCTTTTCGTGGACGCGATTACGGGACAGCCGGTCCCCGACTGCGGGGAGTGCTGCTTGCCGCGCTACATCGGGGCGACGGAGTTTGCCAAGCAGTTGGCGGTACCGAGCATCTCATACGAGACGCTGACTTACAGCGCATTTTCCAGTTCCCAAACGTCACGTGGCATGACGCTGCAATAACTATGCCGGAGCCGGTGAGCGGAGTTGGGTATACGTACCCGGGTTCGGCCTGACCACCTCCGGGCTGCTGCAGATCATGCACAACACCGGGCGTTGGAATTACGTCCAGACCTGGCCCGACGGTGCCCATACGTTCCACGCCGAGGCGACCGACGGCGACGGGACGAAATACATTTATGAGGCGACCGAGACCGCTTATGAGTCCTACGACGCTTGGGATTGGTACCAAGTGCCCATCAAGGAAATCGATGGCCCGGACGGCCAGGTGCGCGCATTTTTCGAGAGCGCTAAGATCGTTGACTCGAACAACCCAAATCACGATACGAAGACCTGGAAAATCACGCGGCAGTATGAACCCGCGTCCGTCGGGACGGCGGCGCTGGTTTATCAATGCGTGAACGGGCCGCTGGATCCAGATGGGCCCGATGTCGCGTCCAGCAAGCTTTCCGCCGTCGTTGTGCAGTTCAACGGAGAAACTCCCCCGGCCGGCAGGGCGCTGAATGTGAACTTCGACGTCCACGGTCGCCTTGCCTCGTACAACGACGGCTGCTCAAGCTGCGGCCCGGGCGAGACCATCGAATACGAAGAATGGGACGAGAGCCGACCGACCGAGGCGCTCGTGAGTAGGCGGCTCGACGCCAGCGGAAACGTGCTCCTCAAGTATGAGTACGACGACAAGCAGCGCGTTACGCGTATCTCCCGTGGCACCGGTTCGACTTACCAGGTTCTACGCGAGATCGAGTTGTCTTGCTTCACCCAGAAATGGAGTTTTCCGCCGTCTGGGATAAGGTGAACCAGAACGGAGGAAAACCCAATGAACCAGACGCGGAAAGAACGGAAGAATTACACGGCTGAGGAGAAGGTTGCGATCTTGCGACGGCACCTGATCGAGCACGTGCCGGTCTCGCAGCTCTGCGAGGAATACCAACTCGGCAGCAACGTGTTTTATCGCTGGCAGCAGCTCTTCTTCGAGAACGGTGCGGCGGCCTTTCGGTCCGACGGCAAGGCCTCGGCCCGTCAGCAGGACGCCCGCACGCGCCGCATCGAGGCCTTGGAGGCCAAGGTGCGCCAGAAGGACGAAGTCTTGGTCGAGCTGATGCACGAACACGTGGCGCTAAAAAAAAGTCTTGGGGAGGCCTGAACGCCGGCTGGACGCCGCCCGACACGCGCGACGAGCTGGTCGACTTCGTGCGGCACTGGTCGCAACGGACGCAGATCGTGGTCAAGAATTTCATCGGCTGGTTGAACATGGTCCCGAGCAAGTATTACGACTGGCGGCAGCGCTATGGTCAGGCGAACGAGCACCATGCCCTGGTGCCGCGTGATCACGGGCTGGAAGACTGGGAGAAGCAGGCCATCCTGGACTTTCATCGTCAACATCCGCTGGAAGGCTATCGCCGGCTGGCCTTCATGATGCTGGATCGTGATCTGGTCGCGACCAGCCCGTCCAGCGTCTACCACGTGCTGAAGGAGGCCGGACGACTGGCGCGCTGGAATCCGCCGTCCAAGAAGGGAACCGGGTTTGTGCAACCGCTGGCGCCGCACGAGCACGGGCACGTGGATATCGCCTATATCAACGTATGCGGGACGTTCTATTACCTGTGCAGCCTGCTGGACGGCGCCAGCCGCTACATCGTGCATTGGGAGATCCGCGAGTCGATGAAGGAGTTCGAAGTGGAGCTGGTGCTGCAGCGCGCCCGCGAGGCCTTTCCCGGCGTGACGCCGCGGATCGTGTCCGACCATCCGCCGCGGCGGACAGTTCATAGCCAAGGACTTCAAGGAATTCATCCGGCTGTGCGGGATGACGCACGTGCGCACCAGTCCGTATTACCCGCAGAGCAACGGCAAGCTGGAGCGCTGGCACGGATCGCTCAAACGCGAGTGCATCCGGCCGGAGGTTCCGCTCAGCCTGGACGACGCGCGGCAACGGGTGAGCCGCTATGTCGAACAGTACAACACGGTGCGCTGGCACAGCGCGATCGGCTACGTCACGCCGCAGGACCGGCTCGCTGGCCGGCAGCAAACGATCTGGGATGAACGCGATCGTAAATTGGAAGCGGCCCGCGAGCGGCGTAAGACTGCCCGGCAGATGCGCCGCGATGCAGAACTATCACGGCATCGTCCCGAGCCGTCGGACACGATACAATCGGCAACGACCTGGGCGGAGGACAGGGCAACGCTGGGAAGCGACCCGAGCGCCGACCCAGGGGCCAAGACCGAAGGACGGGCGGCCGGCCTGGCCGCCCGCTCTTCACCCCTTCGGGATTGGCATCAAAGCGATAAATCCAAAGCTACGAATGGCGAAAACGCGGCGCGGAGCCGAGTACTCAAAATAGGCCTAGCGGAGAACGGCGGAAATTCCATTTCACGGTGAACCAGAACACCCAGGACGCGGCTGAATCGACCGCCAGTACTCTGCCAACTCCCTCGGGCGATTCCGTTTTCGCGACACCACCCACCACTTTCGCGTTCGCGCAACTCTAACCCGCCGTAAACGCCAGCGCACGAGACGATCACCGCTCTCAAGAAGACGACCCAAGTGCACTGCTGGCCCGAACTGGGCTTGACGACAGAAGTTCATCCAACCGCGAGCCTTCAAACGATTGTGTGCCACGCTCTCAAGCGAAGACGCCGAAACACTCCGCGCACTTCGAACATACCACTCGCCAGCGTCAAATGCCTTGGCCACCTGCTCAGCGGGTATTCCAATACCACGGCGACTATTCACAACGAGGTTATGCACGCGCTGACGCTCGCGGCACGATTGGAACCCCTGGCGCTCCCGCTTGCCCTCGCTCACGCGAAGCCCGTGCACGCGAATCTCCAGCTCCAGAAGTTGTTCGTGCTCGCTCACCGCGCCACCAGACCGCACGGAAATGACCATGTCGTCAGCGCTCCGCGTGTACCGTGCCGATGACCGCGCACACTGAGTCCGGATACGCTCATCCCCGTCTTGCAGAAAGAGATTCAGCGCGTCACCGCTCAAAGGCGAACCGTGTGCTATTGTGCCGCGATTGGTCATCAGTAGGCTTAGTAGCTTCGCGGTATCGCTGCGCATTCCGGAATTCAGCAAATTCCGGCGAAGTACGTCGGTTTCCACCGAAGGGTAGCAGTCCTGGACATCCCGGGTGATGATGATCGGGCGCCCCTTGTGCACGTGCGCCGCGGTGAAACATGACCGACCCCTAATCCCGCCGTGCACAGCCTGATCGGGCTTCAAGCTGACTTGGACAAAACGATGAAGCCGGCGAAACAGCTTCTTGAGGCGGGGGCTCGGCGGATCGATCGCGCGCCACTTCCCCTTAATCTGAACTCTTCGACGTGGCCTGTACCAATTCTCGGTTTCCAGCGCGATGCGCCATACCTCCGCCAGCGAAATCTTCATGGCCTCTGCGATTCGCTCAGGCGTGAGGTCGCTCGGTTTCATCAGAGACCTCCCTGTCAAGCTGCGCGCGGAGAGCTTCCTCTGCTGCCGCCAACTTTCCGATCGAATCCACCAATCGCGCAGTCGCCATGTCCGAACTGGACAAGGACCCGTGCCGCGGCTGAGCCAACACCATAAAGGCCGCTGAGGGGACACCTAGCGCCAGCGCCACGCGATGGACAACCGCGATCGATGGCTGCCTGCCACCGCTTTCAATCAAGCTGAGGAACGGCACGCTGATCCCAGCCTTGGAAGCAAGCTCGCTTATTCTGACCCTCTTAGCTTGGCGCACTATACGAATGGCTCTGCCAATCTCCATATTCACAATGGCAGCTCCGTCAGATAACAGTCTGTAAGGACACATGACCCTGCAATCACATGCCAACATCAGGACGTGAGGAGTTCATCGATCCAAGCCGTGAGTAGGTCGATTAACGCCTCGACCCCCTCCGCAAGTTCCGTGGCCTCTTCCGCCTCCGCGCTCTGCCCGTATTGGGCGAGTTGCTCTATGAGCACCACGAGCGCGACTGCGTCGTCCATCAACCCCGATCTCCCGGAGAGATTCTGGCGATTCTTCAGCTCTTGGAGATGCTTGCGGACACCGACCGCATAGCTCTCGACAGCCAACAGATATCGCCCAGGTCTCCAGGGTGGATCGGGCCGTGCGTCAAAACCTGGGTACACCATAACGACTCCTCCCAATCAGGGGTTTCGGGAAGCCCAGACTCCCCGTCGGGGGTACGGTTGGCTGGGGAACGTCCCCAGTCCTAAGACCGCTAGCCAACGAACGGCCAGGATCGCACTACGCACGACGCGAAGGCGCGAGGCTACCGGCGACGAATGCCGACCGGCGATAAGGAGCTAGGAGGCGAACGACACGGCCCGATGTTCAATTGTCAAAGAGCATGTCTGGCATTTCTGCCCGACTACTCAAGCGTACCTCATCCGTGTCGCGATGTCAACCCACCAGATAATAATTTTTCCAACATTTTGGGTTTGGCACACTCGACCAATGGATTACTTGCGCTAAGCCTTCAAATCCGCCGGGATCCGCCCACCGGACGCGCCGTCGGCTCGGTAGCCATCCCGACTGAGCCCATGGTGTTCGAGCTCTACAGCGGCGTGACACTGACGCCCGATTTGCCAAATCACGACTCGGGCGCCGGCGATGTAGCCACTGTCGTGGAGCGCCACCGTCTACCCGGTCGCGAGGACGGCTACAGCGTCGAACTCTTCGACATGACCGGGCGAACACTCGCGCTGGTGACCCTGTCGGCCAGCCGGCTCCGGGCTCCAGCGCCCGCCGATCCGGGACAGGCCGCTGTCCCGGACGACCGCCCCAGCGTCCGCGCTACGGCCCACCTGAAGTAGTTCCAGGTATTTCGCCGCTTCCACGGTTGAGTGCACGCTGTTTTCGCGCGCACCCGAGCGCGCGCCCCACACGTAGTAATGGCGAAGTCGCCAGGTGATCGGCCGGTGGCGGACTGTCAGGCGCAGGAAGCCCGCTTCTCCACGGCCCCGGCCGCCGAAACCCGCGCGTCACGTGATGCTCTCAACCCCGACCGGCCACGCCCGGCACGCCAAGTCGGCGCACTTGGCTGCCCCATCTGCGGGAATACAATAGGACATGAACGTCCAGGAGCCATGCCCGTGAGTACCGTCGAATTGCGCCGCCGAGCGAAAGCGACGATCGATCGATTGTCCGGACCGCGCCTGCGTTTCGCTACCGACTTCCTGGCCTACGTCCAACGGCGCCAGCTCGACGCAGCGACCAAAGAACTCCTGGACACGCCCGGGTTCCTCGAGTCATTCGCACGCGGGACCAA
>DASXUA010000312.1:0-3775 GCA_036505095.1 Phycisphaerae bacterium | reverse complement strand
AAGCCGACGACGTTCATGAACCGCAGCGGACAAGCCGTGATTGCGGCGGTGAACTTCTATCGGATCGAGCAGGCGGATTTGCTGGTGGTCAGCGATGATCACGCGCTGCCGATCGGCCGATTGCGTTTCCGGGCGGAGGGCTCCGCAGGCGGCCACAACGGCCTGCAAGATACTGTGGAGCGCCTCGGCACCGATCAGTTCGCCCGCTTGCGGATCGGGATCGGGCCGCCGGTCGGGAGTTGGGTTGATTTCGTATTGACGCCCTTCGCTCCGGACGAGCAGCCGCAAATTGAGAAGGTGCTCGCGCAAGCGGCCGACGGCGTCGAGTGCTGGGTGAACGAAGGCATTGATGCAGCGATGAACGTTTTCAACGCCGATCAGAACCCCGCCTGCTAAGGTGGGGTGGCGTTCGAATAAGTGGCGTGTGCTGGCTGATTGGAGGTAAACACTTTGAGACAATACGAAGCGATGATGGTCTTCGACCCGACGGTCGCGGCCGAGTACAAGAACGTGGAGGCCGAGATCGAACGCGTCATGAAACGCGCCGAAGCCCAGGTCATCGTGTCGCGCAAATGGGATGAGCGCAAGCTCGCCTATGAAATCGAAGGCCGCAAGCGCGGCTGCTATGTCCTGACCTATTTCCGCGCCAACCCCTCGAAGATCGCCGCGATCCAGCGCGATTTCGAGCTGTCCGAGTCGATCCTGCGCGGGCTGGTGCTCAGCGCCGAGGGTCTGACGGAAGAGCAGATGCTGCGCAGCGTGCCGGTGCCGGCCGAGCGCTCCGAACGACCGGAAGAGGAACATGGCCGCGACCGTGACCGTGATCGCGACCGCGATCGCGAGCGCCGTCCGCGGCACGACCGCGAGCGACGCGGCGGCGGTGAGCCCAAAGCCGCGCCGGCCGAGGAAACCGCCGTGGCCGTCGCCGAAGACGGAGCCGAAATCGGCTAGGTAGCATGGGTGGCATGGTAGAGCAGCGCGGGTGGCATGGCTTCACGGCTTCGGCCGGGTAGCCATGCAGTATTCGTGGATGCCACCCGTCGCCAAGCTGCGCGACGCTTGGTATAATGAGCAGACTTCCACGCGGTCCGATTAACTCGGGAGACCGTTTATGGCCAGCTTCAATCGAGTCATTCTAATGGGTAACCTGACGCGCGACCCGCAGCTTTCATACACGCCGAACAACACGGCCGTATGCAAGGTCGGCATTGCCACCAATCGGGTCTTTACGGACGCGAACAATGAGAAGCGGGAGGAAGTCTGCTTTGTCGACTGCACCATCTTCGGAAAGTCGGCCGAGACATTTAACCAATACATGAACAAAGGCCGCTCGGTGCTGCTCGAGGGCCGGCTCCATTACCATCAGTGGACCACCCCCGAGGGCGAGAAACGCAGCAAGCACGAGGTCATTGTCGAGAGCTTCAAATTCGTCGGAGCACGCCCGGGTGCCGAAGGAGGCGGCCCGCCGCCCGCCCGGACCGGTGGCTACGCCGCGCCGCGTACCGCGGCGGCTGGCGCTCCCGCGTCGGCGCCCCATCCGCCCGTCGAAGACTTCGACGTGCCGCCGCCGACCAGTGACGGCGATATTCCGTTCTAAGGAACACGAGATGAAATTACTGCTTCGCAAAGATATTCCCACCCTCGGCATCGTCGGTGACGTGGTCGAGGTCTCCGCGGGCTATGCCCGCAATTATCTGCTGCCGCACCATCTGGCGACCGAGCCGACGGATGCCAACATGAAGGCCCTGGCCGAGGAGCGCCGCCGCTCGGAAGAGCGCCGCGCCGCGCGCGTGGCCGCCATGCAGGCGGCGGCCGAGAAGCTGCGCGATGTCGAGGTAACCATCGCCGCGGCCGCCAACGAGGACGGTGTGCTCTATGGCTCCGTCGGACCGCGCGAGATTGCGGCGGCCCTGCGCGATGAAGGCCATGATGTGGAACCGGGGCAGGTCCGGCTGCACACGCCCATCCGCAATCTCGATTCGCGCGTGGTGGAGGTCGTGCTGGCCGAGGACATTACCGCCAACGTGAAGGTGTGGGTGGTTCGCGCGGCCGCACGCGAGCCGGGTAAGGAAGGGACCGAAGCACAAACTGCAGTCGCGGGAACGGAGGCCGGCGACCATGACCACACTCGCGAGCAATAGACCCGTTGCGACCGCGCCGGCAAATCGGCCCGGCGCCGCCCCGCTCCCCGAGCAGCGCCTTCCGCCGCAAAGCCTCGAAGCGGAGATGAGCCTGCTCGGCTCCATGATGCTCAACCGCGACGCGATCGGCGCGGTCTTGCCGGTCATCAACCGCTCGGACGTCGAGTGGTTCTATCGCCCGGATCACCGCGTGCTGTTCGAGACGCTGATCGAGCTGTACGATCGCAACGTCCCGATCGACATGGTCACGGTGCACGACGAGCTGTCGCGCCGCGCGCTGCTCGAGGCGGTCGGCGGCGTCGACTATATCGTGCGGCTGGCCGAGAGCGTCCCCACCTGGCTGAATGCCGAGCGCTACGCCTGGATCGTGCGCCAGAAAGGGATTCTGCGCGACCTGATCCGCGCGGCGGGGCAGATCAGCGACGACGCCTATGATGATCGCGAAGATGCCCACACCATTCTCGACCGCGCCGAAGCGCGCCTGTTTTCGGTAACGGAGCGGCGCGTCAGCGGTCACGCGCTGCCGCTCAAGGAGATCCTGCCGGCCATCCAGGCGCAGATTCAATTCGGCGACGGGCATTTCCTGACCGGCTTGCCCACGGGTTTCATCGAACTGGATGATCTGATGAGCGGCCTGCAAAAAGGCGACTTCATCGTGGTCGCCGGACGGCCGTCGATGGGCAAAACCGCGCTGGGCCTGAACATCGCCGAGCACATGGCGGCGAACGATCATCGGCCGGTGGCATTCTTCTCGATGGAGATGAGCAAGGAGCAGGTGGTGCAGCGTCTCATCTGCGGTCGGGCGCGGGTCGATTCGCATCGCTTCCGCAAGCGTATGCTGTCACAGGAGGATGCGCAGAAGCTCGAGGCGATGTGTGAAGATCTGGCGACCGTGCCGCTGTTTGTCGATGACACGCCGGGCATGACGGTGCTGGAGCTGCGCGCCAAGGCCCGCCGCCTCAAGCAACAGTTCGACATCGCGGCCGTCTTCGTCGATTACCTGCAGCTCATGTACACGCCCAACGCCGAAAGCCGCCAGCAGGAAATCTCCGTGATCAGCCGCGGGCTGAAATCGCTGGGCCGCGAGCTGGGCATCCCGGTGGTGACGATGGCGCAGCTCAACCGCCAGGCCGAAGGCCGCGAGGGCCACCGCCCGCGCATGAGCGACCTGCGCGAATCGGGCGCCATCGAGCAGGACGCCGACGTGATCCTGCTGATTCACCGCGAGGAGTATTACAAAAAAGACGACGCCTCGGTGAAGAACCAGGCCGAGATCATCGTCGCCAAGCAGCGCAACGGCCCCACCGCCACCGTGAAACTGGTGTTCAACCACCAGCTCACGCGCTTCGACAACTGGTCGCCCGTGCCCGATCCGGGTTACGTAACGACATACGTCGACGATGCGCCGTTCTGAGCACGGCGCGCGTAACGCAACACCCACGCGGCCACGCCGAATACTGTGCCAGCACAGACGCGGGAACAAGCCCGCGCGTTGCTGTCATGATGATCACGCCCGCGTGCAGTTGCCCGCATCGCGTCGGTTTCGACGCCTGTTTACCGTATTCTTCCGACCAGGTGCCCACCCATGCCGCAAGGCGCGACCATGAACCGGCTGCCGCGGATGGGGTCGTTCA
>DASXUA010000311.1:0-10075 GCA_036505095.1 Phycisphaerae bacterium | reverse complement strand
CTCGAAAGCGTCAACCTGGTGAACGACACGTTCATTTGCTCCTACCTGAAGGACGCGCATTCGGCCGTCAGGCTCTACGACCTGAAAGGCAAGTTCGCGCGCGAGCTGCCGCTGCCGACCCTTGGCGCAACCAGCGGTTTTGACGGCAAGCGCAAGGATACGGAGACTTTCTATTCATTCACCAGCTTCACCTATCCGACGACCGTCTATCGTCTGGACATGACGACGGGCACAAGCACGGTTTTCCGGCAGCCGAAAGTGGATTTCAATCCGGACGATTACGAAACCAAACAGGTGTTCTACACGAGCAAAGATGGCACGCGCTGCCCGCTGTTCATCACGCACAAGAAAGGGCTGAAGCTCCACGGCAATAATCCCACGCTGCTGTACGGCTACGGCGGATTCAAGATCACCATTGCGCCGCGCTTTTCGGCCAGCAATCTGGTATGGCTGGAGCGGGGCGGTGTCTATGCGGTGGCGACGCTGCGCGGCGGCGGTGAGTACGGCGAGCAGTGGCATGAGGCCGGCATGAAGCTCAAGAAAGAGAACGTCTTCGACGACTTCATCGCCGCGGCCGAGTGGCTCATAGACCGCGAATACACCCGTCGTGAGAAGCTGGCCATCACCGGCTCGAGCAACGGCGGCCTGCTGGTGGGCGCCTGCCTGACGCAGCGGCCCGACCTGTTCGGCGCGGCGCTGCCCGACGTGGGCGTGATGGACATGCTGCGCTTCCAGAAGTTCACGATCGGCTGGGCCTGGGTTTCGGACTATGGCTCTGCGGACAATCCGGATGAATTCCAAGCGCTTTACGCCTATTCGCCTTTGCATAACATCAAAGCGGGTACGAAATATCCGCCGACGATGATCACAACGGCCGATCACGACGACCGCGTCGTGCCGGGCCACAGCTTCAAGTTCGCCGCCGCTCTTCAGGCGGCGCAGGCCGGCCCCGCGCCGATCCTCATCCGCATCCAAACCAAAGCCGGCCACGGCGCCGGCAAGCCGATCTCCAAGATCATCGAGGAAGCCGCCGACCGCTGGGCGTTCCTGCTGCGCGTGCTCGACGTGCGACCGGAGTCGGCCACGCGTTCACCGGCGACTGAAAATGAACCGCAGAGACGCGGAGAACGCGGAGATTAGGTCTCCCTCTCCCTGCTGGGGAGAGGGCTGGGGTGAGGGGCGGTCTGAGGTATTTAACTCCGCGTCCTCAGCGTCTCCGCGGTGATCTCATCTTCGGATGTCAAAGAGCCACGGGCACGGAAACCTCGCCCGCCGGGGCTGGGACCGCCCTGGCGGTCCGATCGATAGCACCCGTATATAACTACATGCGCGGCGCGCGCTTTTGGCGCTCCGGAAAGCGCGCGCTTGCGCGCCGGCACAAGGCAGCCCGACGTTATACGGGGGAGGACGCGCGAGCTGACGACACCTTCCGGGCATGTGCCAGAGTCTCGGCGTAAAGACGCGGTTGGCGCTGCTCCCAGATATCCGTGCCGGCGAATACCGTCTTGTCGGCGGCCTGGTTGAAGTCTACCGTCGCGATCAGCGGCGCATTGGCTTGATGGCAGGCGGCCAGCAGCGCGCCGTCCGGAGCGAAGATCTGCGCTTGGTCGTTGCTGACGGCGAAAACGTAGACGCGATTCTCCAGAGCGCGTGTGCGCAGCACGGCCTCATCGTGCGGCGGATGCGTGACGATGATGGCTGCCGCTCCTTCCAGCGCCAGGCTGCGCGCGGGGGCGAAGCCACGGGCTTCTTCTCCGTTCATCCAGGCGTAGGTCCCGACCTTGTCGAAGAGCACGCGCTGCGGCGTGGGCCAAGCGGCCACCGTAATTCCGTAGGACCGGCCGATGATGGTCAAATGCTCGGCAAGAACGCGACGCGGTGCGGGGCCGATCAAGAACTCGACGCCACTCTCGGTCAAGGCTGCAAATAAGTCGGCCGGTTCGACGCGTTCGACCAGTGCGGCGGGCAGCACCGCGACGCACATCGGCGTCTGCGCTGAGACTGCCGGGCGCTCGGCCGGCTGCTGCGAGAGGATGCGATCGCGCGTCCAAGTCGGCAGCCGCGGGCGCGCGCTGGGGTGTAAGGTCAGGCTGGCGGTGATGAGCGCCTCGCCGACCGGCGGCGCTTCGGCCAGAATCGCGCCGTCGGCGGAAACGATCATGCTCCGCCCGCAATAGCCGATCGCGGGCGACTCCATGCCGAACTTATTGGCACACACAAACGGCACGCCCAACTCGCGCGCCCGCGCGGGTATCAGGAACTCCGGCTGCGGATTGCGAAACTCGCCGGGAGTTTGCGCCAGGTTGACCCAGCAGGTCGGCATGGCGATCAACTCGACGTGCTGCTGCGCCAACGCCGCGACGATTTCTGGCGCGCGGGCGTCGGCGCAGATGATCACACCCAGTCGACCGACACCGGTTTCGAAGACCGGCAACGCCGCGCCGGGCGCGAAATAGTCGCGGTCGGCGCCCCACATGAACAGCTTGCGATAGCGTCCGATCAATTCACCATCCGGTCCGACCACCGCGGCGGAGTTGTACAGCCGCTCGCCAGTGTCCTCGACGAACCCGCACACAACGTGGAGCTGTGCCTCGCGCACCAGCGCCGCGAGTCGGTCCAGGAAAGCATCGGCTGCCAGGCAGCCGGAATTGCGGTAAGCCTGCGCGCTGCTTAGCAGATACGACGGGTAAGCGCACTCGGGCAGCACCACCAGTTCGGCCTGGTGAGCGGCCGCGCTGCGAATGCCGCGTTCGATCGCGCTGAGCGCGGCCGGCGCGTTCTGCAGCGTCGTCGCCGCGATCTGCACGGCCGCGACCTTGGCGATCCGGTTATGTCGAGCCATCGCGTCGCGATGGTAGGGGTCGGTACATTCCTTTTCAACGCGGCGCGCCGGCGCTATACTCTTCTGGCGTGGCCTGAGCGGACCGTGAACGTTTATGCCCAATCGCGATTTTTATGCCATTCTGGGCGTCTCGAAGACCGCCAACGCGGACGAGATCAAGCGCGCCTATCGCAAGCTGGCATTGAAGTACCATCCCGACCGCACCAAAGATGACAAGCAGGCCGAAGCCAAATTCAAGGATGTGCAGGCCGCCTACGATGTCCTCAGCGATCCGAAGAAACGGCAGGAATATGACCAGTTCGGCGAGGCGGCCGTGGGTTCATTTCAGACCGGGCCGCAGGGCGAGCGCGTTTACACCTGGGGCGCGGGCGAGCACCGTGTCAATGTCGAAGACCTTGAGGACCTGTTCTCCGCATTTGGCGGGGGCGAAGGCGGCGCGAGCGTCTTCGAGCAGATCTTCGGGCGCGGTGCCGGACGCGCCGCCGGTCGCGCGGGAGGGCGTGGTTCCCGGCGCGCGGCTTGGGAGGGCGCGGCGCCGATCGAGCAGCGCGGTCAGGACATCGAGCATGCGGTCAACCTCTCGTTTGACCAGGCGATTCAGGGCGCGACGGTCGAAGTAACCCTGCCTGATTTTGGCGGCAACGGCCGCGGGCGACAGACGCTCAGCGTGAAGATTCCGCCGGGTGTGGATGAGGGGCAACGCATTCGTCTGCGCGGCAAGGGCGCGCCGGGTCACGGCGGAGCGCCACCCGGCGATCTGTACCTGGTTTGTCACGTCCAGCCGCACGAATGCTTCCGGCGCGAGGGGCGCGACCTGCTGGTCGAGGTGCCGATCACGGCTTTCGAGGCGGTGCTCGGGGCGAAGGTGGATGTGCCCACGCTGGACGGCTTGGTGACGCTGACGATTCCCGCCGGCACGCCCAGCGGCAACCGGCTGCGGCTCCGCGGCAAAGGCGTGCCGGCCAGCAGCACGAACCCGGCCGGTGATCAATATGTGATCGTGAAGATTGTGCCACCCAAGACGCTCACGCCCGAGCAGCGGCGGGAGTTTGAGCGCCTGGCGGCGCAGTTCCCTGAAAATCCGCGTGAGCGGGCGCCGCGCAGCGCGGCCGCGACGAGTGAGCCGCGGGGTTAGTTCCCGCCGACCTGCGGGGAAGCAGTTGATCCATGACGCTTAGCGCTGAAGCAACCGATCGGCAACGTGTGCGTGCCGCGCTGGGCGTGGTGGTGGTGGGTTTGGCTCTGCTGCTGATCGCCTGGGGTTTGATTGTTCTGGACCCGGTGCCGGTCACGCCGCCCAAAGTGGCCGCCGCTACGGTCACCGAAGAGACCTTCGAGAGTGCTCGGGCGCTGTCGGTGCTGCTGCTCACAGGCGGTCTGCTGTTCCTGCTTTTCCTCGTGGCCGGGTATGCATTCATCCGCGCCAGCCGCAGCTATCGTCGCCAGCTTAACGCCAAACCGGCTGCCCCTACACGTCACCAGGATGTCTGGGCCATGCACAAGCTGCCTGAGCCGGCGGAGGAGCCGCCCGAAGAAGAACCGCCCGAAATCCCCACGCCGTAGTTCAGAGCTGCCGCACGAAAGTGTGCGTTAAGGTCGCATTTTGCGACCTTATACGATTCGCGCGGACCCCGGCAACAGGCGCAGCGAAGCCGCGAAAGGGCACAAAAGGCGCAAGAAAGAATTCTTGTGCCGCTTGCGCCTCTTTGCGGCAAGTACCTTGTCGCCTCGGATAGGTGGTCGCAATTTGCGACCACCGCATCAACGCGCTCGGCAACGGGCACTGCAGCGCGGGGGAAACCCCAGCGTGCGGAGGTGGTCACAGTCTGTGACCACGCTTCGCGCTCACGTTGGGTGCGTCCACATTTTCGGGCACGTCAGATTTCCACGTTTAGCCGCAACCCCGAAGGGGTGCGCTGGCGCGTCGATTCCCGCATGTGCATCCGACGCTCCGGCGCAGCGCGGCCCGGAGTTTACCCGCCGCGGCGGGGGCCTGCGGCTAAAAGTGGCCAGCCGCGCCGTCACGTATCGCTCAGGCGGCCTTTGATGTGCTGGAAGATGGCGCGCGTCGCGGTCGAGCGGTTCAGCGTGTAGAAATGAATGCCAGCCACCCCGTGGGCGATGAGATCCTCGCATTGCCGCGCCGCGTGCATCGTGCCGATCTGGCGCACGGCCTCGATGTCGTCCTCGACGGCCTCGATCTTCGCCAGCAGTTCCGGCGGAATGCGCGCCCCGCACATCTGTGTGAAGCGCTTGATCTGCCCCACGCTGAGGAT
Organism: Phycisphaerae bacterium; assembly: GCA_036505095.1. Classification (GTDB taxonomy): domain Bacteria; phylum Planctomycetota; class Phycisphaerae; order UBA1845; family UBA1845; genus DASXUA01. The sequence continues at coordinate 4,957 of DASXUA010000311.1, read as the reverse complement.
CGGCATGATTCCCGCCAGCAGCGGACGATCGATGCCGGCGGCGACCGCGCGGTCGCGGAAGCGGTAGAAGTCGTCGTTGTCGAAGAAGAGCTGCGTGATCAGGAAATTGGCGCCCGCGTCGACCTTGCGCTTCAGATTGCTCAAGTCGGTATCCAGGTCGGGCGCTTCCGGATGTCCTTCAGGATAACACGCGGCGCCGACACAGAACGAGTAGCGATCGCGAATGAAGGTGACCAATTCGTTAGCGTAGCCGAAGCCGCCGGGCGTTTTGACGAATTGCTGCTCGCCGGCCGGCGGATCGCCGCGCAGGGCCAGGACGTTGTCCATGCCGGCCTTGTGCAAGTCTTCGAGGACGCCCTGGATTTCATCGCGCGTGGCGCCGACGCACGTCAGGTGGGCCATCGATTCGATGCCGATGTCAGTCTTGATGCGCTTGACCAGATCGACCGTTTTGCGGCGTGTGCTGCCGCCGGCGCCATAGGTGACCGAGACGTAACTGGGGCCAAGCGGCTTGAGGGCCTCGATGGTTTTGTACAGGTCCCAGAACCCAATGTCGTCCTTCGGAGGGAAGAACTCGAAGGAGACCGTTCGTTTGCTGCTGAGGATATCGCTGATTCGCATGGCCGCTGTCGTTCGATTCTTGGCCCATGATAGGCGAAGCGGCCGTAGATTGCCACTTGCGTTGCGGAGGAGCCTGCGAAGAATGTTGGTGCGGTCACTACTGGAAACCTAAGGAGATTTAACATGCGCGCGGCGATGATGCGGATGATGTTTTTCGTCACGATGATTCTGATCTGTGGCTCGGGGTGCCTGGGGCGCCTGATCAGCGAAGGCGCGGGAGCCGTCACCGGGGCGCGCGGTAAGGCGGTCGAGATTCAGCCCGTCCGCACCGGCAAGCCGCTGAGCGAGTACGGTTCGGTCGAATTTGAATCACTGCGGTCCGATATCGGCACTCAGGTCCCGGACGAGGTGCTGCGACTCATCCCGGCGGACACGCTGAAGATGCTGCGCGAGGACAAGCTGTTCACGGGTGGCGGGCCGCCGCTGCGGATCAGCGGGCAGGTGATTCATTACGAAACCGGCGGAGCGGTCGACAAGGCCATCGGGCCGCTGCAGGAAGTGATTGCGCGGATTACGCTGAGCGACGGCCGCAGCGGTGCGGCGATCGGTGAGGCCAACGTGATTGGCCGCGCCAAGAGTAGCACCGCCAGCGGCGCGCAGAATCTGGCCGAAGGCTGCGCGAAGGGCATCGCGGGCTGGATTCGCAAGAACCACCCGGCGGCCAAGGAGAGCAAGGAGTAGGCCGGCTGGCGACGCCTTGCCAGCGACCCATCGCACGACGGGGGTCATCGCGCCGCGCGCCGGCAGGATGCCGGCGGTACATGCCGGCTGGACGCGGGGCGCCACGTGACGCGGCGGTACGCTGTTACTTGAGCGTAATGTTCGGGTCGTCCTCGTACGCCGAGCCGATGTGGCATAAGTGGTGTAGCACTTCGGCGAAGAGTTCGTAGAGACTCTTGAGCCGCTCGACGTCGCGGATGACTCCGATCACCTGAAAGTGCAGCTCGTCCACGCCCTGCGGGAAGTGCGTGCCAAACCAGCCCTCGTCATCTTTGACGCACAAGTGAAACTTCGGCTGGGCCTCGATCAGCGCGCGGATGCGCTGATGATCGAAAAGCTGCCGCAGCTTGCGTTCGTCGTTGCCTTTGATGATGAACTCGTCGTCGAAGCGCGCGTGTCCGACCTCGACGTCCTGCATGCCCAGCGCCTTGCCCAGACCGCTGAACAGGCCCTTGCGGTAGATCTCGAAGCGGAAGCCGTCTCTGTTCACGTAGGGCGCGCGCAGCCGCGTGTACGTTACGTTGGATTCCCCCGTCGAAACGGTGTGCGTGTCGAGCGTAACCGGCCACTCGCCCGCGCGCGCCACGACCTGGTCGCGGCCGAAGAAGCCACCCTCCACGAGCTGACCGTCGATGTCGTGGCAGAGCTGCTGCCACACTTCCTTTTTGCTGGGACCGAAAAGCTGTCGGAGAATTCCCATTCGGACCGCTCCGCCTACCGCGATAGTTTACGCGCGGGCTCGCCGAAAGCCAGCCACAAACCGGTGTTCTGCGGCCGGTCGTGTGAGGTGCATGATGAGCTGCGCCATGACGTCAGCGCGCCGCGCGCCGGCAGGATGCCGGCGGTACGTGCCGGTCACCACGGCGACTCGCCTGCGGCGAGCTGGAAGCCGGCGCTACGGAGCGCGTTACTTCCCGCAGCATTTTTTGTATTTGCGGCCGCTGCCGCAGGGACAGGGGTCGTTGCGCTGGATTTTCGGCGCGGCTTTGACGTGCGTGATGCCGCGCACGCCGCCATCGGGCTTAAGGCGCTTCTGATAGCTCTGCGCGATGACGCGGATTTGGCGGGCCCAGTCGTCGCCGTCAGCCAGCCGGCCCTGGTCGCGACAGTATTCGAAGAATGACGCGATCACTTCCGGCACGTTCGGGCGCGCGGCCGGCGCCAGCTTCAGATGCGGCATCTTTTCGACCAGCACGGTGCTGAACGATCCCGCCGAGACGTCGTCTGGAAAAGCGCGGTCGATCTTACACACCTCGTCCAGAAAGACGGCCAGAATGCTCGGGGCGTGCTCTTTGACTTCGGCATCCAGCAGCGAGAACACGAACGAGCCGCCGTAGTCGCCGACCCAGTTTTCGAGCGTGGGGTTGATCATTCGGATTCCGGCGCGGGCGGTCTGATCCGCATCGGTCGATCACCGGGCGCGTCGAGGCATTCTACATCGGTCACCGCGTCCAAATCGATCGAGACCGCCCGCACGGCGCGCGACTGCTTGAGCACAGCCAACATGGCCTCCGCCAATGCGTGGGCGCGCGCGCCGGATTCGGCTTCATTTTCCTTGGCCGTGTAAACGATGTTGATTCCAATCCGAGCGGCAAATCGGGGCATTTTTCGACACTCCGGAACGCCGGTCGAGCACACACCTACTTTAGGCGATAATCCTCACGAGTACCACGCGGACGGAAATGATGGACGAATGGTACGCAACTTGCCCACGTGCAGGGAAGGAGAGTGCACATTGCGGGTTTCACAGGCCATTCGCTGGAGCGGCTGCGCTCGAATCCGGCGGACGATTGTTCCCGGCATCTATCGTTATCTCGCCCTGTCCGTGCCGGGGCTGCTGGCTTTCGGTTGCAGTCAGCCGGCGCCGCGGTTCGCATTTCCAGCCCAACGAACCTCCGCGGGCGAAATCGCGCTCGATATCAACCACGACGGCCGGCCGGACTATTGGCAGGAGCTGGACCTGCTGGGCCGCAAGGTGGCGGTGCGTTTTGCTGACAACCACGATGGCACTCCCGGCGCCGAGGTGCGTCTCGACACGCCGGTCGCGCCCGACGATCTGCGGGTGACGATCATCCTTGACGGCGTGCCGTACGAGTTGATCAACGAGCTGTATCAGCAAGGCTACTTCCGGCTCTTCCCGCCGGCCGGCAAAGTCGTCAGCATTTTTCCCGTGATGACGGATCTGGCGCTGAGCCGCGCGCTGACGAACCGGATGCCTCTCGGATACGAAGCACTCTATTTCGACCGCGAGGCGAATCGGCTGAGCGACGGCAACGATGTCTACCTCAAGGGCCTGAATGCGCCCTGGTGGTCGGAAATGGACTACCGCGTGAGCACAAGCTGGGACGTGCGGACGTACCTGTCCCCCAAGGCCGTTTGGCGGCACGAGTTGGAGGGGTTCCTCAAGACCATCCGCGGGAAATCAGCGGGAGTCGTGCGCGTGTACTCGGTCGGCACGGCCGGACTCGGCACGCTCGGCGGGCGCGCGGCGATCAGCGCCTATCTGAAAGATGTCGATCAACTGTGCGAGCAGATCACATACGAGCGGCGCGGCAAGGTGCGCTTCACGCTTTTTGCGGATCATGGTCACGGCCTGACGCCGGACAAACGCGTCAGCTACGACGACGTGCTGCGCCGCGCGGGGTTTCGCGTCACCAAGCGGCTCGCGCGACCTGACGATGCGGTTGTCATCGATTATGGCCTGGTCACGTGCGCGGTCATTCACACCAACCAGCCGCAGCGCGCGGCCGACGCGGTCGTCGCCGAGCAGGCGACCGATCTGGTGGTCTATCGCTTGAAGCCGGACGCCGACGAGATCATCGTGCGGAACAGCGGCGGTCAAGCGGTCATCCGCCGGCAGGATAACGGCAGCGACATCATCTTCACCTACGACTACAGCGCCGGCGATCCGCTCGATTTGGCGCCGCTCGCGCCTCCAGAGTTTCGTGAGACGGATCGCCCGCTGCTCAGCGCTAGCGACCGCGAGTGGTTCCGCCTGACGGTCGATCATCGCTATCCGGACCCGCTGTTTCGCATCTGGGATGGGTTCTGCTGCCTGGCCCGTCATCCGGCGGACATGATCGTCAGCCTCAAGGAAGGCTATTTCGCCGGCAGCGCGTTCTTCGCCGCGTTCGCCAAGGTCGAGAGCACGCACGGCGCCTTATCGGCCGGCAGCAGCAACACGTTCCTGCTGTCTAACGACATCGAGGTGCCGCGCGCCTGCCGCATCGGAGATCTGCGCTTCATCCTGCCGGGGCGGCAGACATACGCCGCCCGAGAGAAAATCGGTGCTGCCAAGACGGACGATGCGGCTGCAGCCGCACACTGATCGGGCACGCCCGCTAATTTCGCCGCGCTGTGCGCCGCCGCGATCGGCCGTCGGCACTCTCGAGGCTGGTGACCAGCAACAGGTCGATGACGGCCCACTTGCCGTCGGGCGGCACGACAATGATGGTGCGCCCCGGCGGCACCACTGCCAGCAGCTCAGGGTGTCGGACCTCGAATTGGCGCCCGTCGGCCAGATGAATACGGAACGGCTCGAACGGGTGGGCCTGGTGAGCTTTTCTGAGTTGATCGATCGTCATGCCCTAATGATACACGGCGCATGCGGCGCTTC
>DASXUA010000310.1:0-1536 GCA_036505095.1 Phycisphaerae bacterium | reverse complement strand
CTTCCAGGACGATGCTTTCGCTGAGCAGCAGCATCTGGCCGCGCGGCGTCTCGTGCGCGGTGAAGCCGATATCCCGGCTGCCGAATTCGTTGGCGGCGGGAACGCCGAATACCTCCTCGATGAGCTGCCGCTGATGCGGATAGAGCGGCTCGCCGGTCGCGCACACGACGCGCAGTTCAGGCAGGCGCAGTCGTATACCGCGTGCACCGGCGCGCGCCGCCAGCAGCGCGACGCTGCTCGCGTAACCGTAGAGGCATTTCGGCCGAAACGCCTGTACCGCGTCGAGATAGGCATCCATGTTGGCCGCGGACATGGCGAAGGCGTTCAGCACGAGCTGGTTGAGCAAGCCGTCCCGGATGGTCTTGATGCGATCGGTCTTGTTCAGTTCCGCCGGTGCGCCCCACAAATAAGCCTCGCGTTCCCCGACGTCCACACCCCACCAGCGACGAGCCCGGATGCGGCCGGCTGCATCGGAGGCCTGCCGCGAACGACCGAAATAGAAGATCAGTGGCTCGCCGCTGGAGCCGCCCGTGTTGTACCGTGACGCGCCGCCGGGCACACCCGCCCAACACATCCGATCGACATTGGCCCGCGCGTCCTGTTTGGTCATGACCGGAAGCCGGCGCAATTCCTCCAGCGTCACCGGCGCGCAATCCTCGCCAACGTCGAGGCCGGCCGCTTCGATGCGCTCGGCGTGCCACGGGCTGTGCTTCGCCGCGGTCTGTAGCAACCGGGTAAGCTTTCGTGCCTGCAGGCCCTCGAGATCCGCACGCGATAGCCATTGGCTTTCCTCCAGGCTCTCCAGGTACGCGAACGTCGGGCGCTTCATCAAGCGCTCGTGCAACGGATAGACGACGCGGCGAGACATCCAGGGAGCGGGCATCGGTCAGCTCCGCAATAACGGCTTGCCCGGCGAACCGCGCCGGCGGACGTCAGGCGCCGCATGGCGCACCGCGATCGCGGCGAATTCTTCGACGAGCGTCCTGACGCAGCGCTCCCAGCTGTTGCTTTCGGCGTAAGCCACGATGGCGTCGCGATCCCAATCACGGACCAGCGCGTCCGCGATCGCCTGCGCCAGCCGATCCGGGTCGCCGAACGGCACCAGCATCCCGAGGTTCGCGTTGGCAACGACTTCGCCATTGCCGCCGACGTCGGTCGTGACGACGGGGAGTCCGCAGGCCATCGCCTCGAGAAACACGTTGGCCCAGCCCTCGTTGCGCGTCGCCAACACGAAGAGATCGGCGGCGGATAACGGCACGTTGAGCTCTTCTGGCGCCATCGCGCCCAGGAAGACCACGCAGTCCTGCAATCCCAGATCGCTCACGGACTGACGGAGCCGCGCGCTCCAATCTCCTTCCGGTCCCGCACCACCCACCACCAGATAGCGCAGCCCGGGGAAGCGCTGGCGCAAAGCCGGCAGACATTCGAGCACGCGGTGAAAACCCTTGCGCTCGACCAGCGCGCCAACCGACACCAGCACCGGAGCGTCCAGGGGCAACCCCAGCCTCTGGCGTGCCGCACACCGCTCCAGGCGAT
>DASXUA010000309.1:0-3614 GCA_036505095.1 Phycisphaerae bacterium | reverse complement strand
GTGTGGAGTATTCGGGCGGCATTGTCTCCAATTGGCGCCGCTGGTCGCCGGCGCTGGGTGACCTGAATGGCGACGGAGCCGTGAGCCTGTCCGACGTCGCGCAACTTACCGGTTGCCTGGACGGGCCTGGCGCGGGCTTGGGCGCAGGTTGCGAGTGCGCCGACGCTGACGCCGATGGCGATGTGGACTTGGCCGACACGGCCGTATTTCAGACGCGCTTCGCGGGTTCCTAAAATCGATCAAATAACCTCTTCGCGTTTCGCGGACCGTCATTCTTTGGAAGGACCGCCATGACACCATTCATAACCGCCAAGACGCCAAGATCGCCAAGGTTGCGGTCTTTTACTTGGTGTCCTTGGCGTCTCGGCGGTTAGGTCTTGGCGGTTTCAAAGGCGGCTTGGCCGGCGCCGGCCGCGTCCCAATAACTGCTCCGAACGGACGCACCCGCGCAGCGGTACGCCCGTTTGCGCTGTGCCCTACGCCTTTCCTCAGCCGCGGCACTCATTTGTGTGGCAAAACTACGCGCTCAAGTCGCCTGAGGCCCGCCCCGATCTTACGGTTAGAGGGGATCGTCACCCGCGTCCCTGGCGCCTGGGAACGCGCGTCGCCGCCGAGGAATGTCTGTGAATCTGTCCCTCAGCTATTGGACCCAGTTCCTCTATTCCTTGAACTCGCTGGTCGCGCTGCCGTTCTGCATTATCGGTCTGGGGCTGATGACGACGGGCTGGCGCATCTGGAGAGTGTGCACCGCGCTGACTTTCGGGCTGATCGGGTTCGCGATCGGCAGCCGGCTGGGTGATACCGCGCACGAGCAGTGGTTGTATTCGATCGGCGCGGCCGTGCTGCTGGGAATCGGCAGCTATCCGCCGGTGAATCACTCGGTGGCGCTGTTGGGCGGTCTGATCGGCGGCGGGATCTGCTATCTACTGCTCGAAGCCATCGGCCTGTGGGGGGCCGACCTGTGGATCGCATCCGGCCTGGCATGTGCCGGGCTGACGGCAGTTTCGGCCATCAATCTGCGGCACGTCATCATTCTGATCACCGCTTTCGAGGGGGCGGCCGCCTTCGTATCGGGCATCGCCATCTGCGTCCTGCACTCGCCGAACCTGGTGCAGATCGCGCGCAGCATCGATTTCGCCAGCGGCATCTTCCTGCCGTTCATCCTGATCGTACCAACGGTCATCGGCGTATTCCTGCAGCTTGCCGACGTGCGGCAAAAGGACTCCGGCGCCGCCAAGGCCTGACGGCTCTGACACTTGCCGCTGAGCCTGAGTCGCACACGAGGCGCACGGGGCGCGGAATCGGCGCTCAGCTAGCCTTGGAGACACCGCATGCCCCCGTCTGTCCCGACAACGTCCGCGCGCGCATCACAGCCGTTCGGCCGGTGATCACCCGGATTGCCGGCGCTGCAGCGCGTCGGGCAACTCCGTTAGAGAGTCGATCCGCAAGTGCGCTCTTGCGACCTCGGGTCGCAAGGCGTGCAGACGCCCCCAAGGGCCGCGGCGGATGAAAACGGCCGTCATGCCCGCTGCCATGGCCGGCAGGATATCATTGTCGAGCCGATCGCCGACGTAGGCGATTTCCGCGGGTGGCAACTGAGCCACGTCCGCGATGCGCTCGAAGAACGCCAGCGCCGGTTTCTCCACGCCCCACTCGGCCGACGACGCGACGATATCGACCGGCAGGTCGAGTCGTGACAATACGTCCGTCGAAGAAATGCTCGCCGCAACCCCGGTGCGGTATCCGGCCGCGCGCAAGGCGCGCAGGCAGGGCAGCGCGTCGGGATACAGGTCGGCGGACTCAAACGCGTCAGGGAGGCCCGCCGCGCGGCGCGCCGCGCGCTCGTGCTCGATGTCGATGCCGGGACGAACGACTTCGAGTGCGCGGCGATGATGCTCACCGCGCTCGATCACAGCGCCGAGAACGGCGAACAGAGTCAAGCGCGGCACGCCCAGCCAGTCGGCCCACGCGCCCCACGCGCGCGTTTCGTCGACGAGGGTCTCGCCAACATCGAAGAATACTGCGCGAATCATCATGGTTTATCCATTCTACGGCGTCCTTGGGTTCGTTTGACGCCGACGACGTCGTACGGATGGCATAAGACGCTGAGACGCTGAGGGCGCAGAGACAACCTTGAGAACCCAGGCGGATTTGGGTTTGTTCGGCGCCGGCGCGTGGACGAAGGCGCGTGAGGCGGAAAGGCCGATACTGCCGATTGCGCGCGGATTCGATTTGCGAAAGTGTGAAACTTTTCCACAAATTCACAGGCCCAACCCGCGTTTTTGAGGCGCGAGGGGCGTTGCGAGAGTGCAAACGGCTCACGACTTCGATTTTGCGAAAAGTGTGACAGTTTGATCATTTCCGTCAATTCGCCTCGGGCTGGCGCGCAGCCCGTCCCTCCAAGGCGGACAGGCCGCGAGCACGCGCTTGCTGCGACTGTGGCCCCGAGACAGCAATGGACCAGGCAGCCCCGCTGCCCGGTGCAGTCACCTATATAACATGCGCAGCGCGCGCTGCTGTGCGCGCCGCGCGCGCCCAAGAACCGCCAGACGTTGCGTGACGCTCGAATGCGGACCGCAGACAGTCAGAGCCGGGCCATGCGGCACCAGAAGCGCGCCCGCGGATTACACCGATTTGTCACGGGTCTATTACCGGGCGTTACCCTGTCGGTTTAACAGGTCTTGCAGCCGCGATTCTAGCGCAGCCGAATCTCGCGTCCAGCATTCCCACACGATGGCAACCCGCCACCCGGCCTTGCGCAAGTCGCGCTTGATGCGACGGTCGCGGGTCTGATTATCGGCAAACTTTGCAAGCCAGAATTCTTGGTTTGCTTTCGGCGTGGTGCCGTAGCGACAGCGATGTCGATGCCAGAAGCAGCCATGGACGAAGAGAACGAGGGATTCCGATGGAATCACCAGATCAGGCGAACCCGGCAGACCACGTCGGTTGCATCGGAACCGGTGACCGAGTCTTCTGAGACAGCGGCGAACTGCGATTTCCGGCTCCGTACCTTTCTGCCGAACAGAAGCCATGATGCGCGACCGAAGCGCCGCGTCACGGCTATGCGGAATGATCATTAGCCTATCACCCCTTCTTTTTCAAGTGCTTCCGCTTCGCTGCAGTTGCCGGCGACGAACGCGCGCCGCCAGCGCGCAGCTTAGCCCAACTCCTGCCCGAGGTTAACTTTTCAATCCGACTGCGAAGCCAGGCATCGCTAACGTAAGAATCGAGGTAACGAGGACCGTATACCGACATGAGCAGCGCGTCGAGCATCTCCAGGCGATCGGTTGCCTCAATGGGAAAACTCGGAATGTGCGAGCACACGTCGCCATTCCCGAGCCCGAGAGCGGTGTCGGGCTTCCCTGGCCGGCGGACGGCCGTAATCGGCTGAACGTGCCAATAGTCGTGCACACCAGCGCCATGTGGGCCACCTTCCGGGGGTTCCCACCGGTACCCGAACGGCTTTCCTTCACCCGCTATGACGAGCTGCAGTCGATGGCCGCCGTTAGGATGGTCAACAATCCAGAGCAGCGGTGTCCACGACGCATTGTCAATATTCCTGCGCGGCAGCCGGATACACCGACCCTCGATGATCCCGAGCCCGCCATCCGGTA
>DASXUA010000308.1:0-11049 GCA_036505095.1 Phycisphaerae bacterium | reverse complement strand
ATTTATGGCCATCGGATTCTTGTTGGCGATTTGGATCGCCGGCCGGCGCGCGCGCCGCGCCGGGCTCGAACCAGGAACGATCATCACGCTCGCGCTGATCGGCGGACCGCTGGGCTACTTTGGGGCGCGCGCCATGCACGTCCTGCACTACGCAGGTGGGGCGGTCAGACGCGGCGAGATCGGAGCCGGGCAGGCGATCTCGCAGGCTACGGGCCTGGAAGTCATGGGCGGCGTCGTGCTGGGCGTCGTAGGCGTGATCGTGTACCTGCGGCGGGCGCGCAAGCCCGTGGCGCAGTACCTCGACGTAGTCTTCCCTCCCATGATTCTGGCGATGGGGATCGGCCGACTCGGCTGCCTGATGTACGGCTGCTGCTGGGGTGCCGTGTGTGCGACCGATGCGGGGAAGCCCGCGCTGCCGTGGGCCATCCGATTCCCATACGGCAGCCCCGTCTACGAGAGGCAGTGGGAAGAGAAGAAACTTTCGCCGCCTGAGGAGCTGCTGTGGACCTCGCCGCAGACGAAATCGCGCGAGCCGATCCCGCGCGCACTGCTCGAGCGCGATGAGCGCGTAGCGAATGAAATCGTCAGACGCTACGTGGACAACCTGGAAGCCCGGGCTGCGCTGGGCAACGCGGACTCTCAGAGCGCCGAAGTCATCCAAGCCCGCCATGAAGCTGCGGCGCTCAAAGCGAATTTGCCGGGCAAAACCGATGGCGAAAAAGCCGACTACGTGGCGGCCGCCCTGCACCTGCGGCGCTGGTCTGCGAAGCGCGGCGCGCCGCTCACGCTGGCGGATCTGCGCACTCTGGCTGCGGCCGAGCACTCGCAGTGGGTGCACCCGACGCAGATCTACGACGCATTCGCTCTGGCACTGCTGTTTCTGGTGCTCTCAGTCATCCACGCACGTCGCCCGCGCGCCGGCACAGTGGTCGCGTGGACCATGATGCTGTACCCGCTCAATCGCTTCGCGCAGGAATTCATCCGCGCCGACAACCCGCACGATGTCGGCGGGCTGACGATTTCACAGTTCTTGAGTCTGGCGGTGTTTCTGGCTGGAATCGTCCTCGCGATTATTCTCGCCAAGTCGGCCCCGCCCGCCGCTTCGCCAAGTCTAGCCGCGAGTCCGTAGGCCTGCGCTTTCCCAAGCGCGGCAACTGACGCGAAAATCCCGCCCGCGCTTGATGCCGCGCAGCGGTGTGAAGGGGTTGCGCGCCCACCCGCGCCGGAATCCGTTCCCGCGGACCCGCCGCGGCGGAACGCCGCTTCCAACAAAGCCCCTTTTCATGCGGTACGTAAGGCATAGGCGGCAAACCGTACAAATTGGCGGAGATGGGGAAGATTCCGCGCCGCCACACGGATTCCAGTCTGTCCCTTGCCGCGACGGGCGCTTACGCATTTGCAAACCGCGTGTGGCGCAGCGCGCGGCGGAGGGCACGCATTCGTCCTTTCGAGTTCGGTTGCCTTTTTGACCATTGTAGGTTTCGGGCAGTCGTTCTGGTAGAAACGCGGGAATGTTTTCATTCCAGATTAGATCTCGCGCAAAGACGCAAAGCCGCAAAGAAAAGCTCAACAAAACCGCCTTTGCGCCTTGGCGCCTTTGCGCGATATTCCGCGTGGTAGCCGCCTTGATGAACGCGGAGGGCGTGCAGGCCCAGTCGCCGCCCGAGCCCGAGGCGACTGTGCTGCGCGAATGTTTGGTCATCGAAAACGCCGTGCAGCCGCGGCGCGCGCCGGTGCACGTCGATCCGATCGAGGCGCAGATCGTGGCCGGCACCTGGATGCCGCCGCGCGTGGGCGATGCGTCCCCAGCGACAACCACACAGCCGAAAATGTGGGAGAAGATCGTCGGCAAAGAAGACGGCTGGTTCGAGCACGCCGCGCTGGGCAACGGCTATGCGTACTTCGCGGTTAACGCGCCCGAAGAGCGGATCGTTCTGCTGGAAGCGGTCGGGCACAGCATGGTCTACGTCAACGGCGAGCCGCGCGCCGGCGATCCGTATCAGTACGGCTTCGTGCGCCTGCCGATCAAGTTGCGCCGCGGCACGAACGACCTGCTCTTCCTGTGTGGTCGCGGGCGGCTCCGCGCCAAATTGATTCCTTCCCGCGCGCCGGTCATGCTGGACTGCAGCGATGCAACGCTACCGGATCTGGGCACTGGCGAAGACAGCGGCACCTCGGCGGCCGTTTTGCTGGTAAACGCAACGGATGACCGGCTAGAGGGGTTGACGTTGCGTGCCCGGCTTTCGATCTGGACGCCGGTCGAGTCGCAACTCGCCATGAATCCGGAGAACCAGGCTACCAAGCAATCTCAGGAGTACTCGGCCGACTCACCGCTCCCGCTCATTGCTCCGCTCACCGTTCGGAAAGTTGGCTTTAAGATCAACGGGGCGCGCGCTTACGGGCAGGATAACGCGAAGATCGAACTGGAGTTGCGACGCCCCGGTGCGACCGCCGAAACCCTGGATCGCGCTTCGATCGCACTGCGGGTCCGCGGACCTGAGCAGAGCCGGCGGATCACATTCACGAGCGACATCGACGGGAGCCTCCAGTATTACGCCGCGCTTCCGCCTGCGGCGCAGGAGGCAGGGCGCGATCCAGCGCTGGTGCTCACGCTTCACGGAGCGGGCGTTGAGGCCACGGGGCAGGTTGACTCTTATGCGCCAAAGCCGTGGGCGTGGATCGTCGCGCCGACCAATCGCCGGCCCTTCGGCTTCGACTGGGAGGACTGGGGCCGCGACGACGCGCTGGAAGTGCTCGGCGACGCGCAGTCGCGCTTCCTAACAGACCCGTCGCGCGTCTATCTGACCGGTCACTCGATGGGTGGGCACGGCGTCTGGAGCCTCGGCGCGCTGTTTCCCGAGCGTTTCGCCGCGATCGGCCCTAGCGCCGGCTGGATCAGCTTCTGGTCCTACGGCGGCATGGAGCGTCAACCGCCGGATGACCCCGTGATGCAGCTCCTCGAGCGCGCCGCGGCCGCCAGTGATACGCTGGCGCTCGTCCGGAATTATCAGTATGAAGGCGTGTACATCCTGCACGGCGACGCCGACGACAACGTGCCGGTCGAACAGGCGCGGGCGATGCGCGAGCGTCTGGCGGAGTTCCACCACGATTTTGAGTATCACGAGCAACCGGGGGCGGGGCACTGGTGGGACGCCTCCGACGAGCCGGGGGTGGATTGCGTCGATTGGGCGCCGATGTTCGATTTCTTCGCCCGGCACCGCAAGCCATCCGCCGCCGAGCTGCGCCACGTCGACTTCACGACTGTTAACCCAAGCATCTCGGCGCGTTGCCAGTGGTTGACGATCGCGGCGCAACATGCGCAGCTTCGCCCCAGCCGCGCGGATATCCGCTGGGATCCGGGGCGGCGCCGGTTTGTGGGAGCGACGGAGAATGTGGCCCGCCTGGCGCTGCATCTGACATTCGTTCTTCCCGGTGAACCGCTGACGCTCGAACTGGATGGCGGAAAAATCGAAACGCAGTGGACCGGTGAACGGACCCTCTGGCTGGAGCACGAGTTGCAATCCGCATCACCGGCGTGGACCATCAGCCGGCCACTCGACGGACGCTTGAAGGGTCCTGACCGCTATGGCCCGTTCAAGCAAGTCTTCGGCGAACGCATGATTTTCGTGTACGGCACGCGCGGAACACCAGAAGAAAATGCGTGGGCGTACGCGAAGGCCCGCTATGACGCGGAAACGTTCTGGTATCGCGGGAACGGTTCCGTTGAGGTGATTCCCGATACGCAAGTCTCCGGGAAGCTGGTGGAGCGCAGCATGATTCTCTATGGGAACGCCACGAGCAACGCCGCCTGGAAGCAACTGCTGTCGAACAGCCCTGTCGCGGTCGAACGCGGGCGGATCCGCCTCGAGGCGCGCGAGCTAGCCGGTGACGATCTGGCATGCCTGTTCATCCAACCCAGTCCGTTCGGCAATCGAGCGCTGGTTGGCGTCGTGGGCGGCACGGGCATCAAAGGCATGCGGCTGACGGAGCGATTGCCCTACTTCGTTTCGGGCGTCGCTTATCCCGATTGCATCGTGCTGGGGCCGGAAGTGCTCACGGATGGCTCGCCAGGCGTCCGCGCGGCCGGCTTCTTCGGGCTGGATTGGAGCGTCGAGTCCGGTGAGTTCGCGTGGCGCGACCAGCAGGAGCATCCGCCGGAATAGCGCATTCGGGCCGGCGCTGCCTCCGTCCAGGCGCACGATCTAGCCGGCGCTCAGCAGCTCATCCCAACTCGCCGCTTCGAGCAGGAATCGGCCCAGGGCGTGAAGGCGCGCCCCGTCGCAAATCGCTTCCAGCGCGGCGCGCTGCTTGGCGCTCGGCGGTCCGAACCGGACGGTACCCTGTTCGAGCAACATGAGTTTCAGACCCTCCGCGCGGCCCTTCTCCAATCCCTCTTCGCGCCCCTTCTCCAGGAGATATTCTGCATAAGTTTGGCTCATATCACCGAGCTCCCGTTGACGAGGTTCGTCCGCCGTCGCGCTCTGCAGGACATTCTGTAATTCAGCATGCTCCTCCTGAGGTCGGCGATACGTGACGAGCAATGCCAGAAACGACGCCAATTCCCGCCATTGATCGCTCAGCAGAGGCCGGATCGCCTTCGCGGCACGTGCCAGGACATCGGCGAACTCCGGCTTGTCCGCCTCCACGCGCTGAATCGCTCGCAGGGCCCAGCCAATCGGTCCGGCCGCTTCGAGTCGCGGGGCCGGTGTCTCCGATAGGCTCAAAAATAGTATAGCAAACCGCGGGACCAGATGCAGCAACTCCGGCGGGCTGGCGACCAAATCGGGAAATTCGCGCGACGCGCTCCACGGCATCGAACCGGTGTAGAAAACCAGCGGAATGATGGGCGTAAGCGGTTCGGATGGAAGCGACTCACGCCGCTGGGTCTCCCAGATGCACGTCAGATAGACCAGCATTCGGAACGGCATCCAACGATCGACTGTGGACTGATGCTCGAGCAGGAGATAGACGATCACCTCGCGCTCGCCGTCCGCACCGCGATAGGGCAAGCGCACGACCAGGTCGGCCTCGCGCTCGCGGTAATCCTCCAAAATGAACGAGCGTGGGATGGCTTGCAGTCGCTCGAAATCCAGGCGCTCCGCCAACTCAGGCCGAAACAACGTCAGAATCGCGCGCAGGTGATCCGGGCGCTGAAACAGAAAACGGATCGAGCGGTCCCAGAAGGGATGCAGGGATCGCAATACCGATTCATTCAACATGATGATCGCGGATTAGTCGGGCAGGCGCAGGACGTCCACGCGCGCCGCCGGCAGCCGCTCGAACACAGGTCGAGGATCCTGGCCGGGCGCGCCAGCGGCGAATCCGGCTCACCGGCGCCAGCGATGAACAATTCCTGCTCCGGAGCCCCATCTCCGACGCAATTGCATAATCCGCCCCATTGCTGACGTGTAGAGTTCTCGCCAATGATGTCGATAGCAGAATATGACGTTGGGCTCCGGCGCGAACAGCGGCGCCGGGTCCTCTCCAGCCGAAGTCGCGACGTTTGGGCGAAAGGCATACGCGGCAGTAGGCCACCCTTGACAGGCCGCGTGCCGCAGGGCGGCACGCATCGCTTCGCGAGGCGGGCTCCGCCCGCAGCGTGTCAAGGGCCACGGGCTTCCAACCACGAACCCTCGCAGTTGGGTCCCGCTTGCCCCTCCCGGCGCGCTCGAAAGGAGTCGCAGCGCCCGTGCCTTCTCAACACAACCTTCCGCTAACCTGCGGATGCGTGAGCTTGTTGTGCATCGCCAGCGCCGGACCGGTCCGGGCGTTGGATCTCTCCGTGCAGCGGATCGTGGTCACCCAGGCACTCGAGAGTGAGGCCCTGCCCCTGATCGCTGGACGCGTGACGTTCGTGCGTGTGGTCGTCGGGGTCAAAGACGCGCGCTCCAGCGTGTCCGGCGTCGATGGCCTGCTGCACATCCTCGTGGACGGTAGCGAGGCGCCCGGCTCGCCAGTCTTCTCGATCAACGGGCCGATCGTCGCCCGCACCAAGGTCGACGAGAGCAATCTGGACCACACGCTCAATTTCTGGTGGATCGCGCCTGAGGCTCCGCCGGGCCGGTCGGCTGCTCCGCGTGTGGATTTGCGCGTCGAATTGAATCCACCCGGTCCCGCGCGCCTCGCCGAGAGCGACTATCGCAACAATTCGGCGTCGCAGCGTGATCTGACCTTCAGCGTGCGGCGCGGTCTGCAGATCGCGTACGTACCGATCGATTACCGGCCGGGCGCGGCCGAGGGGCAAGAGCCGCGCTTACCGCTGGCCGCAGCGATCGAACCCGCTATCGGCGACGCCTTCGCCCGCTGCGTCTTCCCGACCGGTGAACTTGACTATCATCAGGCTCCCATGCCACCGCTGGTCTGGACAGAAGACATCGACGTGTCGAACACGCTCCTGCTCAACACCTTGGCCGACATCCGCGCGTGCATGACACAGCGATGTGTAGCGTCGCCCCTTGTGGGCGGCGCCGGCGGCGCAGCGCCGGGCACAAGGCCCGACGCTACAGTCTCTCCCGCCGTTGATTTCGTCTACGGCTGGCTGCCGGGCAATCCCTTCGACAGTAATGGGCAGGCGATTCCGTCTGGCGGGGCCGCATTCGGAAATACCGAGTTGCGGCGGCACCAGCGCACGTTCGCCCACGAGATCGGTCACCTCTTTGGTCTCAGTCATAACCGGATGACCACCGACGTCGTCGGGTTGGATGTGGAGGCGACGGGCCGCCGGCCGATGAACCTGCCTCAGGTCAAGCCGCCGACCCTGCGCGACATCATGGTCGCCGGCCAGGTCAGCGAAGCCGCGTGGGTGAACCCACGCACCTACGAGTACATTTTCCAGCACCCCACCGCGCGCGAGGGCTTCGCGCGCGAAGCAACACGACTGCCCGGTTTTAGTCTCCCGCCGCAGGCTTCGGTGCTGCGGATCGCGGGCGTGTTCTACCCAGACGAGAATCGGCTCGCGTTATCTCCGACCATGCAATTCCCGCAGGGGTCGGTGTCGCCATCGGCAACGGATGGCCGGCTGCGCGTGACGGGCTGGGGACGATCCGAAACCAGTCCGAGCCGGCGCACCAAACTCTATGAAATAACGATCGACGGTCCGCTCCAGGCCGACTGCGGCGACGCGTCTGAAGAAAAGCTTGAGCAGGATCCGGAGGCGTTCTGGGCCGAAGTCCCGGCGTCGGGTCCCGACGGCCGCATGCCGGTCGATCAGCTCGTCATCACTGACATGGCCTCGGGCGCCGAGTTGATCAGCGTCCAGCGCTCGCGCCATGCGCCGGTGGCCGAGTTCCGCGGCCTCGCGGATGGGACCGTCCTGCGCGGGGCGGTACAGGTCGAGTGGGACGGCTCGGACGCGGATGGTCCCGATCCGGGACTCGCTAGCCCGCACGTCCGGGACGGGGTGCGCCGTCCCGGACACGCGGGCGCGCGTGTCCCGGACGACGCGCCGGGACTGGTCTACACGGTGCAATATAGCCCGGACGCAGGTCAGTCGTGGGCTCCGCTGGCCGTGAACCTGACGCGCACCACCCTGGAGTTCGATACGCACGACGTAGCCGCCAGCCGCCCCGGGGAAGGTCGGCTGCGCTTGATCGTGACCGACGGGTTCAACACGACCGTGGTCGATAGTCCCGCTCTGGACGTCGGTAGCGATCAACCGCCGGAGCTTTTCATCATCAGTCCGCACGCCCACGACACCTATCATCAGGCCGCACCCGTGATCCTGCACGCTTATGCCTGGGACCGCGAAGACGGGCTGATTCCCGCGGGTCAGATCGAGTGGCGTTCCGACCAGGACGGCACGCTCGGCACCGGAAAGCTTTGGATCACCGATTCGCTGTCACTGGGCGCGCACGAGCTGACCGTGACCGCCCGCGACCACGCGGGTCACAGCAGCAGTCGTCAGATCAAGATCAAAGTCGTGCCGCGGCCGTTGCCCCGACGCGTCGGGGTCGCGGGGCGCGATCCGGGACGCGCTAGCCCGCACGCGGGAGCGCGTGTCCCGGACACGAATTCGGCCGATCAATAATCCTCCCACACGATGGCATGAGCTGGCAGGTTCCGTCACGGCGCGCCGGGACGGGAGCGCGCGAGGAACGGCATGGGCAGCCTCGACGTCCACGGTTCGCGCGATACTCGGCATCTCGCGCGGACCGCTGGTTAGAGAAATTGGTGAATCTGGATGGGTTGGGGCCGGCGCGACGCGCCCCGCGCGGCAGAAATTAATTGAAAAGTGTCAAAAAAATCTTGACGTGCCTGGCTACTCTCAGCAAAATCAACCGCATCGACGGCTCGGTGCACGGCGCGGTGTCATCGAACCGAAGGATTCCAACGTACCGTCGTCCGGGACACGCGCGCCCGTGTGTGGGCTAGCGCGTCCCGGACCGTCGTCTGACATTGACCCACTCACCGGCCCATACCCCATGGGTCGGTTCCCCCCAAGGCCCGGTCCACCCCACCGGGCCTAGTTTTTTGCGCGGCGCGGTGGGCCGGCGCGTGGGGTCGGCGTATGATGAGTCGGTGTGACAGGAGGGATGCAATGGCGATCCAATCAGCGGTGCGGGGCGGGGTATGTGCGGCGGCGATGTTCTTGGCAGCCGGGCTGGCACTGAGCGGGTGTCAGCCGGGGAGCAGCCGACCGTCCACTTCTAATTCCGGTCCTACCTTTGAGACGGCCATGGAATTCGGAGACGCGCTGCAGTTCGACGTGACGCCGAACGCGCCGCAGCTCCGCAGCGTGCGCACCTCCGTGCCCGCTTTGCCGACGCAGCGCACCACCGGCGGCGACATCGTGCTCGACAAGACGGCCGTCTTTCTCATGAAGACCGTGGTCTCGAGCCGTGTCATTCCGCAGACACTCGCGCTCCAAGCCATCCCCGATCGCGTACAGATCACGTTCCGGACGGCGCCGGCCGGCGACGCGGGCGTCTGTGACAGCGGTCTCGTCGTCGGCACCTTCGTCCTGACACTGAACGCCGCGGGTGACGATTTCACCATCGCCCCCAACGCACTGCCGGCGGTCCAGCGCGTGCTCGATTTGATCCTCGCCGGCGAACTCGAGGTTTGCGCTGAAATCCACGACGCCAACTTCGTCGGAACCCTCAGGATCGAGCGGCTCAACGTGCGGTTGCGGCTGAGCGAACCGGAGCCGCCGAATCTGAATGAGAACACCGTGGCGAATGAGAACGCGCCGCCACAAAACAATAATGCTCCGCCGGTGTTTCCGGATTGCAATAACAACAACGTGCGCGATGCCGACGACCTGGCGAATGGCACCAGCCATGATTGCAATGGGAACGACATTCCGGACGAGTGCGACATCGCGGCCGGACGGGAGCACGACTGCAATGGCAACGGCATCCCGGACACGTGCGACATCATCGCGGGCACCAGTCAGGACTGCAACAACAACTTCATCCCGGACGAATGCGACATCACGGCCAGCACCAGCACCGATTGCGACGGCAACGGCGTGCCAGACAGTTGCGATCCGGATTGCGACAGCAACGGCGTCGCGGATGCCTGCGAGATTGCTGCCGGCCTGAGCCCCGATTGCAACCAAAACGGCGTTCCCGATGCCTGTGAGATCGCCTCCGGTGCGGCCGCGGACTGCAACAGCAACGGAATTCCCGATACGTGCGAGCCGGACACTGACGGCGACGGCGTGATCGACGATTGCGACAACTGCCGCACGGTATTCAACCCGAATCAGACGGATTCGAACGGCAATGGGACCGGCGATGCCTGCGAGGCGCCGCCGCCGCCGCCGCCGGACAGCGACGGCGACGGCGTGCCGAACAGCAGCGACAATTGCCCGACCGTGCCGAACCCCGGTCAGGGCGATGCCGATGGCGACGGCATCGGCGACGCGTGTGACCCGAGCATCCGTTATGTTTCCACATCGGCCGGCGGGCAGAACACCGGCATGAACTGGGCGAACGCGTTTGTCGATTTGCAGGCCGCACTGTCGGCGGCAGCCGCGCCGAGCAGTGGCATCAATCAGGTATGGGTGGCCCAAGGCACGTATAAGCCGATCAGCAACACCATCGATCGCACGGCTACGTTCCAGATGCTCGACGGTGTGGGCCTGTTCGGCGGATTCGGCGGCAGCGAAACCAGTTTCTCGGAGCGAAACATCAGTGCGCATCCCACGATCCTGAGCGGCGACGCTTTGGGCAACGACGGGCCGAAGGGTGCGGGGTTGTTCGACAACGTCTACCACGTGCTGACCGCCAGCGGTACGAACAGCACGGCGGTGTTGGATGGGTTCCGGATCACGGCCGGAAACGCGGACGGCGTGGGTGCGGCCGGCGGGAACATCGACCGCGGCGGCGGACTTTTCGCCAGCGGCGGAAGCCCGACCATTGCGAATTGCACGTTCGACACGAACCGGGCGGACTACGGCGGCGGCGGGGCTTATTTCATCTCGGGCAGCAACCCGCATATCCGCAATTGCACGTTCAGCAACAACAGCGCACTGAGCACCAACGGGAATGCAGGCGGCGGCGGCATTTACTGTGAGTTCAACAGCAACGCCGTGATTGGCAATTGTGTGTTCGACAACAATTTCGCGGAAGTGTGTGGCGGCGGAGTTTTCTATCGCGAAGGCAGCATCGGGCTGCTGGTGAACTGCCTCGTCAAGAATAATTCGGCCGGAGCGGGCGGCGGGATCTGCGTCGCGCGCACCAATGATCCGCTGAACCCGTTGCCGATCCGCAACTGCACGATCACGTTCAATTCGTCATTCGGCCAGTTCGGCGGCGGCGGCATCTACGTATTCCTCGCCGACGTGGACGTGCGCAACAGCATCCTGTGGCAGGACTCCGCGTCACCCGGACCGGAGATCGCCCTGAACACCTGCCCGGCGAGCATCAAGGTAACGTACAGCGACGTGCAGGGCGGCGAGGCGGCGGTATCTCAGAACCCCAGCGCCGGCTGCGTGGCCATGTTCGGGGCGGGGAACCTCGATGCACTCGATCCGCTGTTTTCGCCCACGTTCAGTCTGATGACCGGCTCGCCGTGCATCGACGCCGGCGACAACACGGCCGTCCC
>DASXUA010000307.1:0-4564 GCA_036505095.1 Phycisphaerae bacterium | reverse complement strand
AGGAGCACCGGCACGCTGATGCTGTGCTGCACCCGGCTGGCGGTAGTTCCCAGGACCAGATCGGCCACGAATTTGTGTCCGTGCGTGCTCATGGCCACGAGGTCGCAGCCGTGCGCCTCGATCCACTTCACGATCTCCTTGACCGGCTCGCTGCCGTAGACCAGGACGGGCTCGCAGGGAATGGCCAGCGCCTCGAACTCGGCGCGTACGGCGTTCAGATAGGATTGGCTTTCCTCCACTTCCTCTCCGGCGGCTTCCGCGCCGTGGAACTGGGCCGGAACGCTGGTCGCCACGTGCAGCAGCACGACGCGGCTGCCCAGGAGCTTCGCCAACCGCTTGATATGCTCGATGATCGCCCGGTCGGTCGGCGTGCCGTCCAACGTCACGAGTATGGTCGGGTACATCGGCGATATTCTCCAGGCGTCGTCAGCCGCCGGCAATGACGCTCCACGCCGCTTTGAGGGAATCTCGCAAACCGTAAATGTCCATCCCGGCGATCAACACAGCGCTGCTCCAGCCAGCGGTTTTCAAAAACCATCCCAGCTTCCAAGGTCCCATGTGTTTGGACGACGACGTGAAGTGCAGCAGCGGGAACATGGCGAAGGGAAGCTGCAGCGCCAGCACGACCTGGCTAAGGATCAGCAGGTCGTTGACACTGCCTTCGCCGCGCACACCGATGATCAGGACCGCCGGCAGAATCGCAATCGTCCGGGTGACCAGCCGCCGCAGCCAGGGCGATATCCGCCAATGCATGAAGCCTTCCATCACGACCTGCCCGGCGAGCGTGCCGGTGATGGTGCTGCTCTGGCCACTGGCCAACAGCGCCACCGCGAACAAGGTGCTGGCGGCCGCCGTTCCCAGCAACGGCGCAAGCGTCAGATACGCGATGCGAATCCAGTCGCTCTCGGCGCTGAAAGTAACGACCTGCCCGCCCGACACCGTTACATGCTCCTTCCCGTAGAAGACCAGTGCCGCCAGCACCATGATGGCCGCATTGACGCAAAAGGCAACCGTCAGGGCCACCGTCGAATCGATGGTGTTGAACTTGATCGCCCGACGGACAGACGCCTCATCCTTGGTCAGTTGGCGGGTCTGCACCAGCGCCGAGTGCAGATAGAGGTTGTGCGGCATGACGGTGGCCCCGATGATGCCGATCGCCACGTAGACCATGCCCATCTCGCGAAACCCGGGCGTCAGCAAAGCGCGCCCCATCTCCGCAAAGCTGGGCCGCGTTTGCGGCAGGACGAAGATCTCGATGAAATAGCAGGCGGAGATGGTCAGCACCAGCACCAGGATGATGGCCTCGATGGTGCGGATGCCAAAGCGCTGCAGTGCCAGCAGCAGCAGCACGTCGAATCCCGTGATCAGGACCGCCCAGAACAGCGGGATGTGAAACAGTAGGTTGAGTGCCACGGCGCTGCCGAGCACCTCCGCCAGATCGCAGGCGCCGATGGCCAACTCGCAGGCCAGCCAGTTCGGCCAGCGCGTCCAGCGCGGGTACCAGTCGCGGCAAGCTTGTGCCAGGTCCTTTCCGGTTACCACGCCCAGGCGGGCGCTGATGACCTGCATGAAGATGGCCATCAGGCTGGCCAGCGCCACCACCCACAGCAGCCCGTACTTGAAGCGCGCCCCGCCCTGCAGGTCGGTGCCCCAGTTGCCGGGATCCATGTAGCCGACGCTGACCAGGATCGCCGGTCCAATGAAGGCCTTCAACTGATGCCAGTGACTGGCCGCATGGTGCGGCAGCCCGACCGTTCCGTGCAGCCCCTCCAGCGACACGTGGCCCGGTCGCGGGCTGAGCGCGTCGCGCACGGCTGGCTGAACGTCCGGATTTTGCGGGTTGTGTGACAGGGCACACGCTCCAGGATTACTTTCGGCACAATTAGTAGCTTATGCTACAAATTTTGTGGAGATTGTCAAGCTGTCTTTTCGGCTACAAACTGCCAGCACTCTGGACGGGTGTGCGCCCGGCGCTACAATGGGCGCATGCCTCGCAGAAGTCAGTCGCGCAGCGTTCCGCGCCGTTCGGCCGGTGCCGAGCCGCCCGCCACCGTTCGGCCGTTTGAACGCACGCGCCAGGACCACGCCACCGAGACCGCCGAGGATTACGTCGAACTGATCGCCGATCTAATCCGGCAGGCCGGTGAAGCCCGCCTGGTCGATCTGGCCAAGGCCCTGGGAATCTCGCATGTCACCGCCAACCGCACCCTGCGGCGCCTGCAGCGCGAGGGCCTGATCCAATCCCGCCCCTACCGCGCCATTTTCCTGACGGAGTCCGGTCTGGCATTGGCCCAACAAAGCAAGGAGCGTCACAAGCTTGTCCGCGATTTTCTGGTCGCGCTCGGAGTCGGCGAGCCGCAGGCCGAAATCGATGCTGAGGGCTTGGAGCACCACGTCAGCCGCATGACCCTCAAAGCCATGGAACGCTATCTCCGCCGCAACCCATCAAAATGATTAAATCTTTGCACCATATTTTTTTCCTTTCCCGAAACTAACCGGGAGAGACAAGCTTCGGATTGGGCGGTCATGGCAAAATGGGTTAAATCGATCACTTCCAGGTGTTGCATGGGATTGTCATAAGCGGTATAAATGCCGGTTGAGGCGAGAGGCTAAGGTCGCCAGCGCTCGCGACGCGGCCTTAATAGGTGGGAGAGAGATTTTGTCGGCCGTACACGAAGCCGCCGTTCGGCTGCTCGTCATATATAAACATCCCGAGTTGCTGCGTTTGCCGTCCGCTGAACGCGGTCCGCGAAATCTGCTCGTCGAGCAGGTGAGCAGCATCGAGGCCGCACTGCTGCGCCTGCGTGCGGAGCGACAATTCGCAGTCGTACTGTTCGATGCCAGCTCGAGCGATCTCGCGGCTGGCTTCCATCACCCACGGGAAATTGCTCTGGACGTTGATCGGCTGCGCCGCGCCTCGCCGGGCACACAGATTATCGCGTGCGTCGAGCGCCACAGCGATGCGCACTTGCTGCGCACTCTGATCGAGCACGGCGTCATGGGCATTTTGGAATACACCGAAGCAGGTATCGACCCGGTGCAATTCGAGCAGCGGCTCCAGGATGCGACCCAGGCCTACCGGCAAGTCCGCACCGCCGGGGATCGCCTGCACGAGCATCCAATCTTCGAGCAGACTGGTTTCGTCGGACGCAGTTCCATCATGGCCGAGCTGCTGCAGTCCGCCGTGCGGGCCGCCGAGATCTCCGATGTGCCCGTCCTGATCTACGGCGAGACCGGCACGGGTAAGCAACTGCTGGCTGAAACGATTCATCGCCTCGATTCGAAGCGGCGCGGCAAACGCTTCCAGACGGTCAATTGCGCCGCGATCGCCGGACCGCTGGCCGAAAGCGCCCTCTTCGGCCACATCAAAGGCGCCTTCACCGGCGCGACGGAGAACCGTCAGGGGTATTTCCGCGCTGCCGATGGCGGCACGATCCTGCTCGACGAGATCGGCGAGACCGCACTACGTTTGCAGGCCAAACTGCTGCGTGTCTTGCAGGAAGGGTTCGTGCTGCCGGTCGGCTCGGATGACGAGTATCCCGTGGATGTGCGCGTCATCGCCGCCACGAATCGCCGGCTGGACGAGCTGGTCGAGCGCCGCAAGTTCCGCCTCGATCTTTACAATCGCTTGAACGTGATCTGCATCGAGATTCCGCCGCTGCGCGAACGTCCGGAGGACGTCCCGCCGCTGATCGATCATCTGCTGGAGAAGTATCGACGCTATGCCCGGCGGCCCGTCCGCGAAGTCGATCCCGGCGTGTATGACGTGCTGCAGAATGCGGCCCTGCAGGGTAACGTGCGTGAGCTGGAGAACATCATTCGCCAGACGCTGGCCTTCAAGACCGGCGGCGATCGCGTTGACGTGTCCGACCTGCCCCGCAGTGCCTGGCTCAAGTGCCGCACAACCGCGAATGCGCGTGGGACGCTACCCACCGAGGTCGTTCGTGGCCTGTGCGATTCGATCCGTAAGGGCACCACCACCCTGCCGGAGTTCCTCAGCGAATGCGAGCGCGTGTTTCTTTCGACGGCGCTAGACGAGTCGGTCGAAAACACACGCTTGGACCTTGCCAAACAACTGGGCCTTTCACGCCGCACGCTCTACAACAAGCGCCGCCGCTACGGACTGTAGCGTCGCCCCTTGTGGGCGGCGCGCCGGGCAGGCAGACTTCAGGACCACTCACTCACCAAACCATTTGGATCGGCTCCCGATCAACGCTACTATTCTGGGCCGGGCGCATGCGCGCGGCGACAGTTCGTCTCTGGAGGAGTGGCCGAGCGGCTTAAGGCGACGGTCTTGAAAACCGTTGTGGGCGAAAAGTCCACCGGGGGTTCGAATCCCTCCTCCTCCGATGCCAGTGGGTACCGGCAGCACGTCAGAAGGTCGCTATTCCTGTGCGAGCTCTGCGAGCTCTGCGAGGCCTGCGCGGCCCCTTGCGTGCCAGCAGATACCGCACCACGATCCGCTCCGATGCCGCCCTGAGCGCCAAGCGGCACGGCAAGGTCCGCCCCATACGTGCCCGTGGCCTGCTCTTGACCGTCGCCCGGCGCCGCGGGAGTCAGATCA
>DASXUA010000306.1:0-3028 GCA_036505095.1 Phycisphaerae bacterium | reverse complement strand
CGCGTTATTGCGCGTGGTCACGTCTGGCCGCCCGCGATACAATTCGCCCCATGACACTGGCCGTCCGCTGCATGGACCTGCACAAGCAATACGACACGCGTAAGAAGACCAAGGTCGATGCGCTGCGCGGCCTGGACCTGGAAATCCAGGCCGGCGAGTGCTTCGGATTGCTCGGTCCCAACGGCGCCGGCAAGACCACCACCGTCGAAATCCTGGAGGGCCTGCTGCCGCCGACTTCCGGCGAGGTCGAGGTGCTCGGCCTGCGCTGGGGCCGG
Organism: Phycisphaerae bacterium; assembly: GCA_036505095.1. Lineage (GTDB taxonomy): Bacteria > Planctomycetota > Phycisphaerae > UBA1845 > UBA1845 > DASXUA01. The sequence continues at coordinate 2,753 of DASXUA010000306.1, read as the reverse complement.
CACGATGAAGAGCTGCGGCAGCGGATCGGCATCAGCCTGCAGGAAACGCGCCTGGCCGACAAGCTCAGCGTGCGCGAAACGCTGCGGCTGTTCCGCAGTTTCTATCACCGCGGACGCGAGCCTGAGGAGATCATGGAAGCCGTCTCGATGACCGAGAAGGCCGACGCCTGGGTGGTCAAGCTTTCCGGCGGCCAGAAGCAGCGGCTGGCGGTCGCCTGCGCCCTGGTCGGCGATCCGGAGTTGCTCTTCCTCGACGAGCCGACGACCGGCCTCGATCCGCAATCGCGCCGCGAGGTCTGGGAGATCATCCGCCGCCAGCAGGGCCAGGCCCGCACGACGTTGCTGACGACGCACTACATGGACGAAGCCGAGCGGCTCTGCGACCGCGTAGCGGTTATCGATCACGGCAAGGTGATCGCGCTCGGCTCCCCGCGCGAGCTGATCGCGCAACTCGGCGGCGAGCACATTATCGAATTCGCGCTGAACGGCACCATGAGCGTGCAACCGGTGCCTACGGAGATGTTCAAAGCCGTCCCGACGGCCACGGACGTGCGTCCCGACGGCGACGGTTTCCGCCTGACCGTCAGGCAGCCGCACATGGCCATCCCGGGCCTCTTGAACTTGCTCCAAAGCCAGAACTTCGAGTTGGCCCGGCTCACGACCCGACACGTAAGTCTCGAAGATGTCTTCGTCAGCCTGACCGGCCGGCGCCTCGACGAAGGCGAACCGCCGCGGGAACCAGCGCGCGGCCGCCGGCGCCGGCGCGGCTCGACTTCATCGTGATAAGTTATCGCGCAAGAACGCCAAGGCGCAACGAAGACCTTGAAACTCAATAAGAACCACTCAGCGATCTCAGCGTCTCAGCGTCAAAAAGGCGCTCGCTGACGCTTCGCGAGTCTGAACGATGCTTTATGCACTATCACCCCATCCGTGAATTGTTCCTGGCCCGGATGAAGCAGTTCTTCCGCGAGCCGGAGGCGATTTTCTGGAGCTATGGCTTCCCGCTGATCATGACGATCGGGCTGGGGGTGGCGTTCCGCAATCGCCCGCCGGAGAAGCCGCGCGTGGACGTGATCGATGGCGCGGCCGGGGCGAATATCGTCAAGGTCCTGAGCGGCGGCGAGTTCGTGGTTTCGCAGCAATCGCGGGACGACGCGGCGCGCCGCCTGCGCACCGGCAAGAGCGACATCACGGTCGAGCCCACTGCGCAGGGCTTCATCTATCGCTTCGATCCATCCCGGCCCGAGTCGGCGCTGGCGCGCGCCAAGGTCAACCTGGCGCTGGAGGACAACGCCCGCCCGCCGCCGATCGACGTGCACGATCAACTCGTCCAGGAACCGGGCGCGCGCTACATCGACTTTCTGGTGCCCGGCCTGATCGGCATGAACATGCTGGGCGGCGGCATCTGGGGCATCGGCTTTGTCACGGTGGACATGCGCATCCGCCGCCTGCTGAAGCGGATGGTGGCCACGCCCATGAAAAAAGGCCATTTTCTGATCGCGATGGTCGGCGGGCGGATGTTCTTCATGCTGCCCGAGCTGATTCTGATCCTGCTTATGGGCGTGCTGTTGTTCGGTATGCGGATCAGCGGGAGCCTGGCCACGATCGTGCTGCTGGCGGTGCTCGGCGCGACGACCTTCGCCGGCATGGGGCTGCTGGTCGCCTCGCGCGCCGACCGGATGGAAACCGTTGTCGGCCTGGCCAACCTGGCCACGCTGCCGATGTGGCTGCTGTCGGGCGTGTTCTTCTCGGCCGACAGGTTCCCGGGCTACATGCAGTGGTTCATTCAGGCATTGCCGCTGACGCAACTCAACAACGCCCTGCGGGCCGTGATGTTGGACGGCGCCTCACTCGCCTCGCAGTGGCTACCCCTCGCGGTCCTAGTCGCCTGGGGGGGGATTGCCTTCGCCCTGGCGCTGCGACTCTTCCGCTGGACGTGATCTGACCGTCTATCGACGTTGAGGGACTGAGATCGCGGAGGAGCTATGGAAAAAGTTCTCTCTGCATCTCAGCGTCAAATTCATTTGGCTGAGGCAGTGGGGGCTTCGCGGGCGACGACCTCGACGTCGGACGTCAGGCCGGCGCGCTTCCGCAGACCGTCGATGTGCTCCGAAACTTCGCTGGCCATCCGCGTGTTGGGAAATTCCTCGATGAGTTGCACACCGACCTCCAGCGCATCGCGCCAGCGCCGCTCTTTAACGGCGAAGCGGAACTGCACGCCAAGCTGCTGCAGCTTCTCCTTGAACAACTCGCGCGCCGAGGACTGCAATGATTGCGCCTCTTCGCGCGTCAGATGCTGATCGAGTTCCTTGAGGATGTTAATCCCGCCGTCCACGTCGTCGCGGCGGATGGCCTCGGACCAGGCTTTGAGCAGCTCGCGCTTGCGCAGCTCGCGGCGCCGGTGGAAGAAGGCCGCGATCTCGGCCACGCGCGGCTCGTCCGGCAGCACCCGCTCGAGCCGGTCGATTTCGCGCCGCGCTTTGGGCCAGTCGCCGGCCTCGATGAGCTGCGCGACAACCGCCGCGGCCTCATCCAGCTTGCGGCGCATGGCCTCGGCCCGCGCGATCTGGATTTCCTCGCGCAGCGATTCGGCCTCCTGTCGATAGCCGAATCGCCGCTCCATCTCATCCACCATCCGGGTGGCCGCTTCCCAATCGTTGCGGCGAATGTCCTCGTGCAACGCCTCGCGCAGCGCGGACAGCTCCTGATCGCGGTGGGCGACGGACTTGGCCGCATCCGAAATGCGCGTATTC
>DASXUA010000305.1:0-9326 GCA_036505095.1 Phycisphaerae bacterium | reverse complement strand
TGATCGCCACGGAAGCCAGCAGCGTGGCGCTGCTGATCGGATTGGCGCCTTGAATCGCAATCGAGCCGTTGAACAGGTCCGTCTTGGACTCGAAGATGCCCAAGCCGGGGCTGAACGGCGCCGTCGGAATGCCGGTGCCGAAGGTCACGGCGCCTTGCGTCGCGTCGCCGACCAGGGCCGTGATCACATACTGGTTGCCGATCAGCAGGCGCGGATCGTAGTCAGTGAAGCCGTCCACGCTGACGAAGAAGTCGTACAGCACCTGCCCACTGTAGATGCTGGGATCCGGGTCATTATCCATCCCGGGCGTCCAGATCGCGGCGCTGCCGCCGGTTGCCGGCGGGAAGTTCCGCGACGGATTGGCGTAGGGGTTGACCGTGCCCGCCGGTCCCACCGGAGCGCTCACATTGAACACACCCTGGTTGGTCGGATAATCGGTCACCTGGATCAACTGGTTAGACGCATCGAAAAGCGCATCTAAGTTCGGTGGCTGCCCCCCTACCTGCGGCACGCCGGTCACAAAGAAAGTCCCGCGCACCACGCCGCCAATGCCGCCGAACGTGCAGGGTGTGCCCGGATTGCTGCAGTCGATCGTGATGGTGTGCTGGTTGGGGTTTCCGTTCACCCCGCCGCCCTGCATACCGATGTCGATCTGGGCGCCATTGCTGTTGATCTGGATGTAGTCCAAATAGCCGTCCTCGATGACGATATCGGCCCGGGCGGCCGCCGTGGCGGCCAACGCAAGCGCGATGCACGCGATGGCAACTTTTCCGCAGAACGCTGGCTTCATCTGCATCCTCCTCTGTTTCCTCGGGGCGGTGCGGAAGAGAGCGAACCGCACCGACGATCCTCCGGCCTCCAAGCGATCTATGAGTCCCGCCGGGCGCGTGCCGCGCGCCACGCACGCTCACGCCGAGCGTCGGCGAACATTCACGAACACAACCGCGCCGGCCAACAGCATCAGGCTGGTCGGCTCGGGAACGACGTTGATCAACACGCTGGTGATGATCTTGTCCATATTGGTCACCGACCCGGCGTTAATCTGCGATTCGAACAACTGCTGAAAATCGTTGGCCGGAGGCGGTCCGACGAGCCCGTTGGCGATGTTAATAATCTGGCTCGTCGCCAGCGGTTGACCATTCACGCGTAGCGGCACCGGTCCGGCGCCGGGCGGGAAAGGAACGGAGTCATTACCGTTCGGAACGTAGTCCAGTAGCGCGAACAGCGCGTAGGTGTTTCCCGGCGCCAGAGTGATGCCCTGCGTAGCTAGATCGAACTGGAACTGGACCCAGGCCGCGAAGGTCAGGTCCGGACTGGACGCGAGCACCTGAGTGAATCCTTCACCGGTGCCGGGCCCGCCGGGTCCGTAGTTGGTCGGAAAGATCTGCTGGCCAGCGCCGTTGGTCAAATAGGAGTTGGTGGTGACGTTCACCACGCCCCAGCGCAGCTCATAATTCGGATTCACTTCCGCGATCGTAACCGGGTTGAACGACGGCACCGTGCCCTCGAACTGGCCGGTGACGACGCCCGACGCCGGACCGGTGAGCGTGATCGTCACCGGCGGCTGGACAATCATGTTGTCGGGCTGATTGCCGACATTGTACGTGGTCATTCCAATCTGGATTGAGTCCAGGAAGGACCCTTCTAGCGGAACACCCAGCACGCTGCTGGGAACCGCCGTGAGCGCGATCACCAGCAACACGGAAGTCAGCCAACCCGCACGACGAGCACCTCTTGCGGCGATCATCATATCGACTCGCTCCCGCTATCCGCCTCGGGCGGACGTTCGAGCCCCTAACCACTCTCCGAAGCCCGGTGCCGATCCACCGCGAGCATCCCAAAGCAATGAGACACGCGCAACAAACCGGCGGCACACAAGCTCCGCCGCACCACTCCACTCTCTCTCGTGGGTTCAGGAAACCGATATGACTGGCTTCGCTCCGGCCCCTCCAGGCCGGGACCGCCCAGACCCGCGCTCCGGCAGGCCAGCGATCAGTCCCTATTTTGCCGAAATGCCCGGTGAAAGTCAAACAAGAAATTCGCGAATCGTGGAATTCGCGCAAATATCGATTTCACAAGCACTTCCGAACGATTAGCGCTGCAGTCCGGTACAATTTTCTAGCAAAAAGTGCGTCGGCAGGGCGCTCACCTTTCGCGGTCCGTCGGGACGTATCCTTCGCCCGTGCCTGCGACTGCCGCGTAAGCGCGAAGATGGCCGAAACGACCGCCAAGACGCCATGATAGAACCGCCAAGACGCCAAGGTCGCCAAGATGACTAGGTCCGCTTCGCGGACCGTGCGCTGGTCCTACTCTGCTCTTGGCGTCCTTGGCGCCTTGGCGGTTAAGGTCTGGCGTCGTGGCGGTTGCCCGCAAGTCTGGGCACACGCGCCTGACACGCGGATCATCGTTGAACTGCAACGGCAGATCGCTACAATGGATGCTGGCAGTCATCGCGTTCGTCATGATCGCGCTCTCGATCAGGACGAACCAGCCAATCGGAACACGAGGAGTCGGGAATGAGGCGCAAAACCTTCGCGCAGTGTGCTGGCGTGTTGCTTCTTGGCGTTGCGCTCGGGGCGCGCGCCCAGGACCCGCCGCGCGCCGTCGGAACATTCGTGAATTTCGAGAGCACGCAGGTCCGCCCACTGGCGCTCGCGGCTGACGGGCAATGGCTCTTCGCCTGCAACACGCCCGATAACCGGGTGGCGAAGATCGCCACGGCGGACATGTCCATCGCGCTGGAGATTCCCGTCGGTTTGGAGCCGGTGGCACTGGCGGTCCACCCGATCGACGGCAATGTCTGGGTCACCAATTATCTTTCCGATTCGGTCAGCGTCATCGACCCGGTCGCCGGATATGTGATCCGCACGCTGGCGGTTGGCGATGAGCCGTCGGACATCGTCTTCCATCCTTCCGGGTCCCATGCTTTCGTCACGCTCGGCCAAGAGCGTGCCCTGGCGGTGATCGACACGGTGAGCTTGGCGGTGACGAAGTTCGCGGTGGATGGCGATGACCCGCGGGCGATGGCGATCGATCCGAATGCCGCGGGTGGGCCGACGCTTTATGTCACCTGCTTCCATTCGGGCAACAACACGACCATCGTCCGCCCTGAGAACGTCCATACTGAAGATCAGCAGCATCCGGAAGACTATGCCCACTATGATCCCGGCGACCCGCAAACCATCCCGCCGCTGGTCGCGCGGATCATTCAGGATATGAACCCGAACTATCAGGACATTCTTTGCCAGGATGTCGCCAATCCCTGCCTGCCGTTCAACACGCTGGATCACGATGTGATCGTGTACAACATCAGCGATCCGGGCGCGGGAATGACGCCCAGCGCGATCATCGGCGATGTCGGCACGCTGTTGAACGGGATCAGCGTGAATCCACAGTCCGGGCGGCTTTTCATCACCAACACCGACGCGCGCAACTTCGTACGGTTCGAGCCGAACGTCCGGGGGCATCTGGTCGATCACCAGGTCACGATTGTTGATCCGGCCGGCGGCACGAGTTCCAAGCGCGACCTGCATGCCGAGCTACCGAGCTTCAATGACGTTTCCGCGCCCAATCCGGAAGCCCAGGCGATCTCGCTGGCTGAACCGATGGCGATCGTGACCAACGCGGCGGGTGACCGCGCCTACATCACGGCTTTCGGCGTCGACCGCGTGGGCGTGTTGGATGTCACGGAGGGCGGCGACTTCATCGTGCTGGCCCGCATCGACGTGGGTCCCGGTCCCAGCGGCCTGGCGCTCGACAACGTCGCCCAGCGACTTTACTGCTTGAACCGCTTCGACCAGACGATCAGCGTGGTCGACCTGGCCGGCGATTCGAATACGGTCGTGCAAACGGTGTCACTCGGCTACAACCCTGAGCCAGCAACCATCACCGACGGCCGGGCATTTCTGTACAGTTCCAAGCGCGCCAACAACTGGGGCAGCGCGTGCGCCACCTGCCATGCCGGCGCCGACACCGACCGCCTGGTCTGGGATTTGGGCGATCCGAACGGCCCCCTGGTTTCGCCGCCGGGCGGCTTGGGCGGCGGCAAGAAATGGCATCCGATGAAGGGACCCATGCGGACGCAATCGCTGCGCGGGCTGGTCAACCATCAGCCGTTTCACTTCCGCGGCGACCGGCCCATGCTGAATAACTTCAATCCGGCGTTCGCTTCGCTGATCGGCGGCACGCCGCTGAACGGCAACGACATCACCGCGCTCAAGCTCTTTCTGAACAGCATCGTCTATCCGCCCAACCCGAACCGTAACCTGGACAATTCCTTCGTGGATCCGGTGGCGCTGGGCGGGCAATCGTTGTTCGTTTCCGGCGGCAGCCCGGCCGGAATGGGATTCGTTTGCGCCGCCTGCCACGTGGCCACCAATGACGGCACCAATAACCAGATCATGAATCAGGAGTCGACGACGGGCGAGCCGCAACTGATCAAGGTCACGCAATTGCGGCACTTGGTCGATCTCTTTCCGTTCCAGTACAGCGGCTTCGGCGTGCGTCACAATGGGATGGACATCACGCTCCGCAAGAACCTGGAGCAACCGTTCTTTCCGTTGTTCAGCGACGCGGAGAAGGACGCGTTCGAGGCATTTTTGAAGGCGTTTCCCACGAATGTCTGGCCGGTGGTCGGCCATCAGGTGACGGTGGACTCCAGCAATGCCGCCGAGCCGAGTGCACTGGACGCGATTAACGCGATGATCGCCCAGGCGGCCGCCACACCGTCCGTGGCAGATGTCGTCGCCAAGGGCTGGCATCAAGGGTCGGCCCGCGGATTTGTGCTGGCCGATGCGCTGAGCAACACCTGGCAATCGGACCGCGAGGAGGAGACGGTGCTCTTGGCGGATCTGTTGGCCGCGGCGAGCAACGGGCAGGCCGTGCTCACCTTCACGGCCGTGCCGCCGTGCAGCGGGACGCGCATCGGCATCGATCGCGACCTGGATGGCTGGGGCGATCAAAGTGAGATCGATCTGGGCACGAGTCCGGACAATGCCGCCAGCGTACCCGCTGCGCACGGCGATTCGGACGCGGATGCGGACATCGACCTGCGCGACGCCGCCAAGATGTTCAATTGCTTGACTTCCGAGCCCCCTGCGGGGCTTCCGCCGTGCGCGCCGGGCTGCGGCGCGCTATGCGCGCCCGGCTGCGCCAAATTTGATTTCAACAACGACCAGCGGGTCACGCTTTCCGACTATGCCGCGTTACTGGCCGTATTCACCGGTCCGGGAGGGTGAGCCTCCCGGCGAACCCGCCTCGCGCGTCGCGGCGCTGTCGCCTCAAACGGCCGGTGCGGATTGGGTGATGTGAGCGCGGACCCACTCGACCGTGACGCCCTTTTCCGCCAGCAGGCGGGCGGCGTCGTTTTGGTCGTCGCGCAGCAGCGCCAGCAGCAAGTGCAGAGGGCCGACTTCGCCATCGCCGTAACGGTTGGCCGAGTCGACGGCCAGGATCAGCGTGTGCCAGAAGGCGGTCGAGCGGAAGGCCTTGGCCAGTTCCTGTTGGTGGGCCCATTCGAACTCGCCGTGCCGCAGATGCGCCAAGTCGTGCGTGGCGCCCACGGCTCCGCGTAACATCGACAGGACTTTTTCGCGCAGAGCGTCGGGTTTGACACCCTGGCTGCGCAGGATGCGTGACGCGGCGCCGTCCTCCAGACGCAGCAGGCCCAGGACGAGATGCTCGGTTCCGACATAGCGATGGCCCAGCGTCCTGGCTTCCGCGATGGCGTTCTCAATGAGGTGGCGCGTGGCGGCATTGTAAGGCCGGCGGCCGATCTGCGGGTCAGCAGCGCTGACGCTGGCCAGTTCGCGGACGACTTCCTGGCGGATGCGATCGAGGTCCACCTCGAGCACGCGCAGCGCGGCCGCACCGACGCACTCGCCTTCGGCGATGATGCCCAGCAGGATGTGCTCGGGGCCGAGGAAATCATGCTTCATCTCGACGGCCTCCCGGTTGGCCAAGGCCATCGCGTGCCGCGCCCGATCGGAGAATCGCTCATGCATGGCTGGAGTACTCCCGCGCGCGAATCATAGGACCCGCACTCGGGCAAATGCTAACGCCAGATACAGATGTTTTCCACGTCGCGTGGGCGGTACGGTTTGTCCGTTCACGCTGTCGCGAGTAGCGCGTCGATTTGCTGGTGAATTCGTTCGAGAGCACCACAACGGGGCGAAGCTTGGTCTGTGTCTGGTCAGTGAACGGCACTGGCACGAGCAGCAGATCACGCTGGCGGCAGCGCATCGTTCCAGACCTCGTGATCTATGGGGTTATCCCAGAAGGCTAATCCGGAATCGGCAAGCCTGCTAAGGTCGTCTGATTCTCGGTCCTCCAGCGGAACAACGATAACTTCGACCGTTTGCCCCTCTTGGAGCGGTAGCTGGTCGACCTGCACAGTACCCGCGGATTGCACGCGCTGGATTACGCGAAAGGCACGCATGAGAATTCTCCTGTTCCGTGATTATAAGCAAGTCCCGCTGTACGGTGCCAGTTCTTGTCGATCCGGCAATTGGCCCGTTGAGCCGGCCAGCTTACGATTGCCAATCGGCGAATGCCCATGTTGGCCCTACGGAATTGGCAGCTTGAAAGCCGCGAAGAACCGGTCATCCGGGTGGGAATCGTGCTGCCGGAGGATCGCGCGGCGCGCCTGGAATTGGAAGCCGCGAAAAGGGATTGGGTGCTGACGAGCGCGGACGCGCACGCGCTGCCGGCGAGTGGGCGGCTGGAGTTCAGCGCTCAGGGAAGTGTGGTGTACGGCCGCGCGGGTGACGCGGCTATTGGAGCGGCCCCGCGCTGGCGAATCTCGAGTTCCGGCGCGCTGGCCGGGAGTTCGCAGATCCTGGCGGGCGTGGCGCCGCTGGTGCGCGTACGCGGCGTGCGCACCGGGCGCGGATTCCATTGGCAGAAGACGACGGATATCGACCTGCCGGGTGAATTTGAGGTCAGTGCTCATGACGACCGGCTGATACTGGTGAACGAGGTTCCAGTCGAGGCGTATCTGGCCGGCGTCATTACCTCCGAGATGAGCGGGGCCTGTCCGCTGGAGTTCCTCAAATCGCAGGCGATCACGGCGCGCTCGTGGCTGCTGGCGCGCACGGAAGACAAGCATCGCGATCTGGGCATCGACTATTGCAATGATGACTGCTGCCAGCGCTATCAGGGCCTGCCGGAACTGTCGGACAGCGCGCGGGGCGCGATTCTCGCGACGTATGGCCAGGTACTCGTTCACGAAAGCGGAGTGATCGTCGATGCCAATTACTCCAAGTCGTGCGGCGGCATTGTCGAATCCCCGGAACACGTATGGGGATTCGCCAAGCCGGGGCAGTATGCGGTGGCCGATGCACCGCCGGGCCGTGCAACCGCCGGGTTTTTCGGCGACTGCAACGAACGGCTGGACGAATACCTCGAAGGCGATTGGTTGGCGCACTGCGACGCGTATTGCAGCCCCAACACGGTGCCGGATGCCGACCTGGGGCGCTACCTCGGCCGCGTGGATGACGGCTGCGGGCGCTTCCGTTGGTCGGTCGAGTATGGCCGGGCCGAGCTTGAGGACATCCTGCGTGCCAAGTACTTCGATCGCGTGGGACCCGCGGAAGCGGCGCCGCTCGAAACGTTGGTGGATCTGATCCCGAGGGCGCGTGGACGATCAGGCCGCATCACGTCGTTGGCGATCCGCTATTTCGACCCGGGCAAGAAGGCGCGGACGAGCACGATTCAGGACCAGTATTGGATTCGGCACGCGCTGTCGTCCAGCTTCCTGTACAGCAGCGCCTTTGCGCCCGAAGTCGTGCCCGGCGACGACGGCCGAGCAGCGCGCATTCGGCTCGTCGGCGCCGGCTGGGGACACGGCGCCGGCCTGTGCCAGATCGGCGCGCTGGGCATGGCGCTCCGCGGGCATAGCGCTGACGTGATCATGCGGCAATATTTCGAGCGCTCGGCACTGCGCAGCCTGTATGATCCGCCTTGACGCGCCGCCCACAAGGGACGACGCTACGCGCGATGCGACCGATGCTCAAACGCTGTGTTTGTCCTATCTGGCTCGGATGGTTTGGGGTGCTGATGCTGCTGACCGGTGCGGCCTGTGTGCCGCGCAACCGCGTCCCGCATTTCAGCGTGTCCGAGGAAGACTGGGACTTTGCGCCGAAAAGCGGACGAATTCTCACGACCGACCACTTCCGCATCTACACTTCCATCGAGGACCTTGAGTTGCGGAAGCTGCTGCCGCTGTTCGCTGAAACCGCCTACGCGCAGTACAGCGAGCTGATCCCGACCGGCAAGCACGATCCGGGTAAGAAGCTGACGACGTACTTGCTCGACAGCCGCGAGTCTTGGGAGCGTTTCTCGCGCCGCAATTTCCCGCAGAAGTTTTCGACCTACGCGCGCATCAGCTATGGCGGCTACACCGAGCAGGACACGGCCGTCGTGTACTATGATCGGCAGCGCGTCTATACGCTTTCGGTCCTGGCGCACGAAGGGCTGCACCAGTATCTCTACAACCTGGTGGGCCCGACGATTCCCGCATGGCTCAACGAAGGACTGGCGTGTTACTGCGAGGCCTTCGACGTGCCGGGCAGCGGCTCTCCGGTCTTCACGCCGACTCACAATACCTTTCGGCTCAATTACCTGCGCGAGGCGCTGGCGGGTAAGACGATGATCCCGCTGAAGGACATCCTGGCGACCGATGCCGGAAAAGTCATCGATCAATATCAGGCCAAGCCGTATTACGCGCAGGTCTGGTCGCTGGTGGTCTATCTGCGGCATGGCGAGAACGGGCGGTACGCCAAAGGACTCGAGCATCTGCTGGCCGATCTGGTTTCCGGGCAGATGAGCGTGCGGGCCAGCGCCGCGCGCTTGGGCACGGCGCACCCGGCGGACGTATCAGCGGGCGAGGCCGTTTTTCGGGCCTATATCACCGATGATCTGGAGGGCTTCGACCGCGGCTGGCAGGTATACGTCAAGAAGCTGGTCTCATTTTGAGAGCGCTCAAGAGAACGCCGGGTGAGCCACCGTTTCAGCCCGGCGGCATGGCGAGTTCGTCGTGCTCCAGCCATTCGTGTCATGCGGCGGGGATGAACCTCGCCGCTCGCTACGGGGCCCACAAGTACATGAACTGCGGCGAGGCGGCGCGGAGCCAGGAGGGCAGATCAAGCTTGATCAGATTCACGTCGCCCGAACCGGGCGTTGGGGCCTGGGCGTAGTAATTCGGCTTATAGCCGACCGGACGACGATAGCCGACCAGGCGGATCGATTTGGCGCCGACCTTCTGCTTGGCCAGCGAGATGGTGTCGTGCATGGTGGCGATGCGGTCGATCAGGCCGTTCTGCAGGGCC
>DASXUA010000304.1:0-5370 GCA_036505095.1 Phycisphaerae bacterium | reverse complement strand
AAAGCTTCGGCGCCCTCGGCGAACAGCCTTCTTTGGCTTGCCAGCCGTAGCTTGCGCACAGCGGTAGCGCAAGCAAGCGAAGGCTGGTGAGCCGGGCCGCCTTCGCTTCGGCCTGACGAGAAAGCTTCGGCGCCCTCGGCGAACAGCCTTCTTTGGCTTGCCAGCCGTAGCTTGCGCACAGCGGTAGCGCAAGCAAGCGAAGGCTGGTGAGCCAAACGTTCGCCAATTGGAACCAGATTGGCGAATGGCTCAGACGGGTTGAGGCGCTTCGCCGCCTGGCGTGAGCGCATTCCGCTAACACCTGACACGAGGGCCCACGCCGCGATGTGCTCGCTTACTGCGGTTGCTCGAGAAGGCTCGTAAATTGATACGTGCTGATCGCCAGCCGGCACGACGGCCCCGGGCCGGCGAACCGCGTCGCGTGCCAGGTCGACGGCGGCGCATAGACGATATCGCCTTCGCTAGACGTGAAGTCCCCCACAGTCTCGATGTTGTGGCGGATCTGTCCTTCGAGAATGATCCACCACTCGGCCGTTCCAACGTGGAAGTGTCCCTTGTCGTTCGGATCGTAAGGCGGCAGATTCTTCTCGTACCCCCAGATCGCCTGTGCCCACATATGGTCGTCCTGCACCACATTCTGCCCGCTGAACTTCGGATCTTTTTCCGCCTCGAACAGGTTGAAATGCGGTTTGTTGTTGCCCGCGTACGCGCCCGGCGTGACGTTCAGCCCAACCTTCATGACCGTGAAGCCGGGCATCCGGGCCGGCCGTGGCTCGCTGACGGGATAGAGACTCTTGAAGTTCTGCTGATTCGCAGCCACCCACAGCGCTGGCCCGCTGCCGATCACCTCCGCCGAGTACGCCGTCTTTTTCGGGATGTTGATGATCGCTCCGCGTGTCGCAACGATCGGCTCGGGCTGCCCGTCCAGGGTGAAGCGCATCTGGCCTTCCATCACAGTGTAGAACTCGCGCGTGTCGGGGTGCATCACGGTGGAAATCTTCATGCCCGGCGCGCCCTGGTGGTACTCGCTGTGGTAGTTCTCGTCGTTCACGACGACTTCCATCCAGGTCGACTGCCCCTTGTGCCGAGCCTTCACATCGGGAAGCTTGATGTGCGGTTTGTTCGTGCCGTACTGCCCCGGCTTCGCTTTCGCGACCCACCACTGCCGAGGAGTGGGCCCGCCCGCGCGCTGCTGCGCCTGTACCGTCACTATGCCGGCACCTAGACAGGCCGCGACCGTCAGTGCGCTGTGTAAGCGTTTCATGGCTGCTCCTGTTCGAAAGCCAGCGTTGTGGTTGCACAGCCTACCTCGCGGCGGCCGGCGACTTCCAGTTGACAATCAGCTCGGTGTGCTGGACTCGAACATCGTCTCGCGCGCGACAATGGGGATCGGGAATTCGGTACCGGAGGGCTCGCGCGCCGATTCTAGAAGGTGGCGGTTCTTTGGCTTGCCAGCCGTAGCTTGCGCACAGCGGTAGCGCAAGCAAGCGAAGGCTGGTGACCCAAACGCTCGCGAGTTGGAACCAGTTCGTGCCGTGGTTGCGGCAGCTCGACAGTCTCCGTATCGCGGCAGCGTTGGGCGAATGGCTCGGACGAATTGAGGCGCTCCGACGGGTTGCGTGTGCCGGCTCCGGAGACGCGATGGAGCACGGTAGACGGCGCAGCGGCACGAACATAGCACACGACTGGTAGTGACCCTATCGATCGCGTATGCTCGGCCGTCAAAGTGAAGATGAATCGGTCCCTCGCCGTCGCAATTCTGTGCCTGCTTGGAGCCCGGCCGGCAGCCGCGCAGGAGCGGGTGACATCGGTCGGCGACCTCCAGTTCTACTCCTCCTTCTGGATGAACCTGCACCATCGGCTGCACGCCGATGCGCGTGACAAGAAGAACCGGGTGGACGTGAGTCGGTGGTCCGCCGAAGACCGCGCGGCGTGGAACACCGCGCTCGAGGTCTACGCACGCGAGCTCGCACAACGCGACCTCAGAACCGGCAAGGACATGACGATCATCAGCGGGCGCCTGTCCGGCGCCGGCAATTCGCTCGCTTCGCTGGGACTCAGCGACGATCATCGCCGTGCGCTCGAAGGCGTGGCTCCCGTCTATCGCGCACGCCTCTGGCCGGAGGACGACAAACGCAATCGCGCATGGATCGAAGACGTGACGCCGCGGCTCCAGCGTATCACCGCACGCGTCCTGCCCCAGCTCGAGGCGTTCTATCGGACGCCGTGGTACTCAGCACAGCGCACCGCACGCGTCGACATCGTTTACGTGGGCGACGCCCGCGGCGGATATACCTGGGTCTATCCGGAAGTGCATACGGTCATTGACGCGGCGGATGCCACGTATCAGGGATGGCTCGGCGTCGAGATGACGCTCCATGAAGCGTCGCATGGTCTGACCGATCCGCTCATCGCCGCGCTCGAGAACGCGGGCCGCGCGGCGAAGAAGGATGGCGGGGTTCTCTGGCACCCCGTGCAGTTCTTTGTGGTCGGCGAAATCATGAAACGCACGCTGGCGGCGGACGGCTTGACGTTCACGTCGTATCTCTATGAAACAGGCCTCTTCGATCGCGCGTGGGCACAGTACAAACGCGCCATTGAAACGTACATCGGCGCGTGGTTGGACAAGCGCCTTGATTGGAATGAGGCGATCGCACAGCTGGTCGCGGCGATCTGACTTGGGGGCATGGTCGCACACCCCCAAGACATCATCGCTATCAGCTCACTTTGCGAGTGGGTCGGGGCGAAGCTGGAAATGCACAGCCTTGCTCGTCTGGCCTTTGCCGCCTTCGTAGTGCCAGGGAGTGTAGGCGCCGTAGTTCGCCCAGAGCCCTTTGCCTTTCCAACCGGCCTTCGGATCGTCGATCCGGCCGTCCACCCCGCGGTGGTAGAACCCGATCGGGTACGGCACGCGCATGACGACGAACTTCCCGTCGGAGAAGGCTATCAGCGCATCAGAATACGAGCCGGTGGCAAAGGGCACGTTCTTGCCCAACCCGAGCGTGTCGAACTGATCCACCCAGTTGTAGTAGAGCATGTCGCTGTTGCTCTCGTCGGTCACGCCCTTGAATTTCGGCCCTGGCGTCACGTGCAGTGTCCAGCCTTCGGGACAATGCTGTCCCGTCGCGGTCGGGCCATTCAACGGTCCCATGCACTTGCGCCGGTCGAAGCTGGCCAGATGTCCGCTGCCAGCCAGCGCGGTCCAGACGACGCCGTTCCGATCGATGTCGATCCCCCGCGGGGTATATCCGTTGACAGGCGACTTCGGGTTATTGAACGGGGGCTCGTAGTATTCCGTCAGCGTGGTCTGCGGCGGGTTCGAGCCCAGAACGGTCCGAACGATGGCCCCGGGGGGCCCGCTCAGATTTCCCTCGGAGAGGAAGATCGCTCCCGGCAACGACTGCCAGATCGACCCATCGACCGGGGAGACAATGACGCCGTAGCTTCCACCCTGAATTCGCTTGTCCTTGGTGGGATCGACCGGTTGATTAGGCTCGACGTACGCATCCCGCTTGCCGTTGCCGTTGGTGTCGAGCACGTACGCGGCCCAACCCTGCGCCTTCTGTTCATCCTTCGTCTCGTCGAACAGCTTCGTGTTGAACCAGGCCAGCACCGGGCCGCTCCCACTGAAATAGAGCGTGTTCTTGGCGTCTTCGGCAAACTGCAGGTGATGCGTGCCGAAGCAGGTGTCGATCATCGTCACCCTCTTGGTTTTCGGATCGAGCACGGAGAGATGGCGGCCGCTCTGGCTGAGAGGGAACTGCTGGGCGGATGGATGGCTCGAGCCCGCTTTGCACCAAGCCGGATTGGCGGTCCCACGAATCGCATGCGTGAGCCAGACCCGTCCGGCGGCATCCAGCATCGGGTTGTGCAGGCTGGCCTGGCCCGACCAGATGATGTCCTCGCCCCAGTAGGGCGACGGCGCCAGGTTCTTCTGCGGGTTGGTGTACTCCGTGTCCGTGTCGCGAATCGGCACCTCCACACCCGTTGCCGTATGGCGCACCGGATCGAGGATGTTTACATCGGGCTGGCTGAACCTCGAAATGCTGTAGACAGGGCCGTTGGCGTTGAGGGTCGGATTGCGCTTGTCGGTCGAAATCGTGTCGTGGACAAATCCTACGGGGGTGGACCAGTCCCACAAGCTCACGACTACGTTTCTTTCCACGCCCTGCGGCCGGGGCGGCGCTTCCGGCAATTCGCCCGTCGCGATGCGATCGGTCCAGTCCGCGTACATGGCCATCCCTCGCGGGCCGAACCCCGCGAGCATGCCGGCCATGCCGGGGCCCATCTGCCCCGACTTCACGCGTCGTTCCCAGGCTTGCAGCGAGGAATGGAACGTACCGAGACTCTTGGGGATCTCCCGCGTGGCCTTGGTGCCGATTGTATGGCAAGCGCCGCAGCGCATTTGGTCGAGCCAATCGGCCTGGCTCTTCATTCGTTCCGAAATGCCG
Source organism: Phycisphaerae bacterium (assembly GCA_036505095.1). GTDB lineage: Bacteria > Planctomycetota > Phycisphaerae > UBA1845 > UBA1845 > DASXUA01. Next base: position 919 of record DASXUA010000304.1, on the reverse strand, counting down.
TTGCCTTTGGGGCCTGTGCCGGGGAACTCGCTCTTGTCCGGCACCTTTGCCAGCGAATACCAGTAGCTGGGCGGATAATATTCCGCCGCCGCGCGTGCGTTCGGCGCCGGCACAGCGGTCAGGTTCAGAATCTTGCCGGGGCCGGTCTGTACCTTGGGCGAATCGACCAGTCCGTAGCCGCGCACCCACACGTTGTAGGTCGCTTTCGGAAGATCCGGCACAACGTAGCGGCCCCGATCGTCGGTGACCACGATCCTGGCGAACTTGGTGGGCAGGTCAGTCGTTTCCGCGATGACCCAGACGCCCGCCTCGGGCCCCCGCGGGCCGTTCACGACGCCGCCAACGTCGTCGTTGTCGACTCGAACGGCTTCGCCTGGGAGTTGGAAGGCACTCATCCCGACCAGCGAGGCGACCAAGAAGACCGAGAGGCCAACGGCGGCCATTCCCGGAGGCAACCATCTTTTCCTCATACTGTCCAACCTCCTCCCATGAGCCGTCCGACCATACATCCGAAGCAGAGACTGGTCAATGAAGCAACAGAGAGGCGCCCGCCCTCAGGCCGCTAGCCATTGAACGGCGGCTTAACTTCAACATTGGGTTCGATATCGGGTGTGGGTTCCGAGGGTGGTTGTGGTAAGTCGTTGATTCCGCTGAATCGGAATGCTGGTGAGCCGGGCCGCCTTTCGCCAGATCACGGTTTTCGTCGTACCACTCATCACGCATCGATCAGAACTCTCGTTCCTCCCGAATCCGCTCCTGTTCGATGCGGTACGCAAGAGACTCGATTTCCTCGTCCAGCCAAAGCCGCAGGTTCGAATCTGTTTGTCCTTCTTAAGATCTTCCAACCCCTTCTTCTTTGCCTGACAGTGGCTGCTTGCAGGACCGCTCCAGAATTCTGTCGCTGCGTTGCGTGAAGGTT
>DASXUA010000303.1:0-1668 GCA_036505095.1 Phycisphaerae bacterium | reverse complement strand
GAGCCGACGGCCGGCACCATCGAGTGGCGCGGGCAGCGCATCGATGAGCTTCGGCCGCGGCGCAAGCGCCCGCGCGATCCCGAGGCGCTGGCGCTGTCCGCCGGAGAATTCGTAGGGATATCGAGGCATCTGATCGGGGCGCAATCCGACTTTTGCGAAAAGCGACACCACGCGGTCATGAATCTCCGAGGCGGAGACGTCCTCGAAGTTGCGTATCGGCTCGGCGACGATATCCGCCGCGCGCATGCGCGGATTGAGCGACGCATAAGGATCCTGGAACACCGCCTGCAGCTCGCGCCGGTAAGGCCGCATGGCTCGACCCTGAAGCTCATCGATGCGCTGCCCGCGCCACTCGATGGTGCCGGCCGTCGGCTCGACCAGCCGCAACACCGACCTGCCGATGGTCGACTTGCCGCAGCCGGACTCGCCGACGAGGCCGAGCGTCTCGCCCTCGGCAATCGCGAAGCTCACGTCATCGACCGCATGCACACTTCCTCGCGTCCGGCCGAAGACTCCGCCGCGCATCGGGTAATGCTTTGTCAGATTCCCGACCTGGAGCAGCGGCGGCGATGGTGCAGCAGCCATACTTTGGTCGACCGCATTCACTGGACTACCTTCGTGCTGCGCACTCCGGTATTCGCCCTTGGGGCGGCCCGGCGGGCTCACTGGACTACCTTCGTGCTGCGCACTCCGGTATTCGCCCTTGGGGCGGCCCGGCGGGCTCACTGGACTACCTTCGTGCTTCGCACTCCGGTATTCGCCCTTGGGGCGGCCCGGCGGGCTCATGCCCGCGTCCGTGCGGAATTACCGAGCATCATGGTGGCCTCGCGTTGCGGTTTGCCCAACGGCGCAGGATCGGCATGCAAGGACCTGTCCTCGCTGCCGATTACTCCCGGCCGCCTCGCCGCGGGTACACGCCGGCGAGCCGCGCGATCAGGATGGCGACAAACAGCGCGCCGACCAGCTGCTCGACGACGCAGACCGCCCGTGCCTGGCGCTGCACCGGCACGATGTCGCCGAAGCCGGTGCTGGTCAATACCGTGAAGCTGAAATACAGCAGGTCGACGAACGCAACCGTCGCCGGCTGCCCGGCCACCGCGAACGAAAGCGGATACCAGTGCTCGAGGAGCGCATAAAGAAGCGACCACAGCAACCCGATCATCAGGTAGGCGGACGCGGCGCCGTAAAGCTTGTCGGCCGTCATCACGTCACGCTGAAAAACGTAGCGCAGGAGATAAAGGATCGTCGTCGCGTACAGCGCCGCACCGAAACCCCAGGCCAGTGCCAGCGCTTGCTCGTCGTCGCCGCGCACTCCGAGATACTGGAACCCGAGGGCCGGCACCGCGAGCACCAGCGCAATGAGAAACGACACCAGGCCGCGCCCGACCGCGGCGACGGTCGCGATGATCACGAACGCGTTGACCGCGCCGATGAGCATGCGCCCCTTCTCGGTCGGCTCGATGAACGGCACGACCGAGATCAGACAGAGCAGCACCACGAACAGATAGAAACAGCGCTGGAAGAAGATGCGCCCCAGCGTGTCACGTGCCCTGCGAATCCCCACTGCCCCCCCCAATCGACCTGCGCCAGAATCAATGACCGCACGCCAGAGCGCTGGCGCGCAGGTCCGTGATATTACGCGACTCGCCGGCAACGCCGGCGGCACCT
>DASXUA010000302.1:0-2847 GCA_036505095.1 Phycisphaerae bacterium | reverse complement strand
CCCGATCGTGATGGGCATTCTGAACGTTACGCCCGATTCGTTCAGCGACGGCGGGGCATATCTCGATCCGGAGGCGGCGATCGGCCGGGCCGAGCAGATGCTCGCCGAGGGCGCAGCGCTCATCGACGTCGGCCCGGAATCAACGCGGCCCGGTTCCGAACCCGTTTCCGCTGAAGAGCAGATCCGCCGCGCCGTGCCGGTGATCGCAGGGCTGATTCAGCGCCGCCCGAACGCGGTCATCTCGATCGACACGCGCAGCGCGGTAGTCGCGGCGGCTGCCCTGGCCGCAGGCGCCGCAATCGTCAACGACATCTCCGCGCTGCGCGACGATTCCGAAATGGCCGCCGTGGTTGCCCGCACGGGCGCGGGCATCGTGCTCATGCACATGCAAGGCACGCCGCCAACCATGCAGCAGAATCCGCACTACGCCGACGTGGTAGCAGAAGTGACGGGATTTCTACGTCAGCGCGCTGCATACGCCGAGTCGCAAGGCATGGCGCGCGAGTGCATCGCCATCGATCCCGGGATCGGTTTCGGCAAGACGGTCGAACACAACCTGGCGCTGCTGCGCGGATTGGATATGATTGTGGCGCTTGGCTACCCGGTCGTGGTGGGCGCGTCGCGCAAGAGCTTCCTCGCGAAGCTGCTGGGCACGAGCAACATGGCCGAACGCCTGCCCGGCTCACTGGCGTGTGGGTTCCGCGCGATTGCCGCCGGGGCTCGCGTCATCCGGGTGCACGACGTCTTGCCCACGCGCAGCCTGCTGGCGCTTTTCTGAATCCAACCTTTTGAAGTGCTCTAGCGTTTTCAATTCTAGCGCCCAATACTCTTCATCAATTCGGTAAACTGGGATCTTTCGATCGATAAGCGCCCGCTCGAATTCGCCGCGGTTCATTCCGGCGAGTCTTGCTGCTGGCCACCGAGCCAAGCGCTCGATATCGAAAAGCCGGCACGCCAACTCAACGCGCGCCTCTCGCTCCGTTAGACCCGCCTCGCGGAGCTGCTCGTCAGTCAGGATCAGCGCATCGTGGCACCTCACCGAGATTGTAGGTTCCCAGCAGCGCGCAACAACGATCGCGCGCGCGCCGCAGGCTGCAAGCCGGCGGCCGGCTATCGCCATGCGAACTCGGGCTTGACGGCGACTTCGCAGCGCACCGAGTTGGCGATGAAGCACAGCTCGTGGGCCTCGTGGACCAGCCGCTCGGCCTTTTCGCGGTCGGTGTTGGCACCCAGGCGAATCTGCGGGTGCAAGACCACGTGCGTGATGCGCACCTTCCGGTCCTGTATTTGCATGGTGCCCTCGGCCCGGTCTTCGTAGCGCGTCACGACCACACCAGCCCGCGCGGCCAGCGCCAGGAAGCTCAGCATCTGGCAGGAACTCAGCGCGGCCACGAGCAGTTGCTCGGGATTGGCCCGGCTCGGATCGCCTAAGTAAGCCGGGTCGGCCGACGCGGAGATGGTTGGGCCGTTCGGCAGCAGCTTGATCTCGTGAGCGCGCGGATAAGTCTTGTAATCGAAACCGCCATCGGCCGCGCCGGTCCACAGGATGCGGATCTCATAGTGATGTATCTTATCGCTCATTCTGCACTCCTCGTTTCAGCTTCGCCTCAGGGTTTGCGATGCAACTCGTGATCTATCGGGCTCGCCGCTGGCGTGGCATGCTCGTGGATCTCTGGCGTCTGCTCGCCATGCCCGAAAAGGCTGGTGACCAGCATGATCAGCAGGCCGGCCAGCAGCGCGGTCGTCAGCTTGTTGCGGTCATGGGTGTGGAACTGGAGTTCCGGCAGCAGGTCCGTCAGCGCGATCGCCAGGAACGTGCCGGCGCTGAAGGCGAGCGTCATGCCGATCAGCGGCGACTCCAGGCTGGGCCGGACCGCCCCCTCGGTGGCGATGAAGGCACCCGCCGCCAGGGGCACCAGCGCGGCATAGAGCAGTTGGATGGTCCAGAGCGTCTTAGTCCGGGCGCCAGCATTCATCAGCAACACGGATACGGACAGGCCGTCGAGCGGCTTGTGGATCAGAACCGAAAGGGCGACGGAGGCGGTTAGCGCGGTGTGTCCGTCGGCATTCGAGGCCGACGCCGCGCCGATCGCCAGGCCATCGAAGAATGAGTGTACCGAGAGGGCCAGGATGGCGATCAGCCCACGCAGGAGCGGCCCGGCGGGTCTGTCAGCCCCGCCGCCCGCCAGGGGTACACGCTCCGGCGAGTTGGCGGCGGACTCCTGCTGCGGCTCGTGCTCGTGCTGGGCATGCTCGTGTTCGCCGTGCACATGGATTGCGGCGTGCGACTCGTGGCTGTGCGGCGCTACGTAGCGTTGCATCAGGAAGATCACAAGTACGCCGATTGCGGCCGGAACGCCAAAGTGGCGACCCATTTGTTCGGCCGATTCCGGCAGCAGGTGGAACAGGGCTGCCCCCAGCAGGGCCCCGGCCGCTATGCTGAGATAAATCTGCAGGCGCGCATGCGACGGCCGTATCCAGAGCGGGATCGCCGCACCGCCGAGCGACAAAAGAGCCACGAGCAGGGCGTATCTCATGCTCCCGTTCTTCTACCGGCGGACGGCGGCGGACACAAACGGACGACGGCATCATTCCGAGTGGTGCGGCAGGCAAAGGCGCGCCGATATCGATAGGCAGCAGTCGGGGGGCGCGTAGCCGTCGCGCGCCTGGAACGTTTCGCCGAGGCCGCCTACGATAGGCGCGACCGTCTCGGCCTGCATAGCTGGCCCGCCGCTGCCGCCGGGGAGGATCTCCGGCCTGACACTACACGGAGGTGGCCTTAACTCGATGTTCCTCAACCGCATCTGGATGTCCGGCTTCAAGAGTTTCGCGGACGGCGTCGATTTC